>CADAUE010000207.1 GCA_902790985.1 uncultured Ruminococcus sp. | reverse complement strand
TGGAATGGTATTTCTTTCAGAATAAACAACCAAAAACTTAAAATGGGTTAGCCCTAACTTAAAGGACTGAGTTACAGAATAGCTACTGTGGCTCAGTTCGTAACAGAATAATTGAAGCTATTGAAATGAAAACAAAAATAGTGAAGTCGCTTAATCGGATCACCCCGGCGTACATGGCTTGTGATGATCGGTAATATCGGCAGGATTTCCCTCATATAATCTACCAAAAGATTGTATGGGGGTATTTTATGCCTGAAAATATGGTGAAGAAGCCGCATTTGCTGACGCTGGATAACCGCAGGCTGCTGACGCTCAGCGGGGTTGAGGATGTATCGGGGTTTGACGAACAGACGATCAATGTGCGGTTGAGCGAGATGTCGCTGGTGGTCAAGGGTACGGGGCTGCATATCAGCAAGCTGAATCTAGAGAGCGGCGACGTGGTGATCGACGGCAGTATCAGCTCGCTGCAGTACTTGGGCAGTGCGTCGGGTTCACTGCGCTCGCGGCTGTTCCGCTGATGGGCTTCTCGCTGTCGGATCAGACCGCGTACTTCCTGTGGTCGCTGGCGCTGGGCGTTCTGCTCGGGGTGCTGTACGATGTGGTGCGCGCCGCACGAATGGCGCTGAGAGCGGGCAGGGCGCATGTGGCGGTATCGGACGTCGTTTTCTTTGTAGTATGCGGCGTGATCACCTCGCTGTTCGCTCTGCCGTTCAACAAGGGCGACGTTAGGGCGTTCATCCTCTTCGGCGAAGCGGTCGGGTTTCTCGCCTATCGGCTGACGCTGGGCAACGTTATGGGTAAGGTGTATGCATTTTTGACACGCAAATTGCGTAGTTTTGTGCAAAAAATACGAAATTTTTTAGAAAAAATTTTCAATTACCTATTGAAAGCCGTAGTCGGTCTGGTGTATAATGTAGGTGTAGAAATAGATAAGTCGCGGAAAAAGGCGGCTGAAAAGAAACAGAAGAAATGTGCCGAGCGCAGGAAAGCCAAGCGTCGGCGATCACATAAAGGAACGATATATGAGCAAAAGACATACAAAAAAGCCGGAAACCGCGGTAAAAAAAGCGCACGGCAGCCAAGTGGCTGAACAGAACGAAGGCAGGAGAATGATCTCCCGCCCTGTGTTCATCGTGATCGCGATCGCCGCGGTTGCGTTTTTGGTCTACTCTATGGTGTCGATCATCGGTATCCAGTCGCAGATCCGCGAGCGTAAGGCGGAGCTGGATGACCTCAAGGAACAGATCACGGTCCAGGAGATCAAAAACGAAGAGATCCAAAAGCTGTATGATTCGACCGGTTCGGACTTCTCGGCGCTCGCGGAGCAGATCGCGCGCGACGACCTCGATTATATCAAAGAGGGCGAGAGGGTCTTTGTCAACGTAGCCGGCGACTGATGCTGTGTTTCGACACGGGTATTTCTGTGTTGGGATCAAACAACGTATAATCCTTAATTAAAACCTTTATCATATATTGGGCTAAATTTCGCATAGCTTTGTTGGACTCCTTGACAGGCGCCAGCCTGCCTGCGTCGCCCGCCGTGCTTTGCAAAATTTATCCCTAATATCTGATTAAATCTTTTTATTAAGGATTAGTATTATCGGTCGTATAGATAAAACTAAGGGGTTAAAATCTGAATGTCATTAAGTGTGGGTACAATTGTAAACGGCAAGGTAACAGGCATCACCAACTTCGGCGCGTTTGTCGAGACCGAGGACGGTTCCAAGGGAATGATCCATATTTCGGAGATATCGCGCTCCTACGTCGAGGATATCAAATCTGTCCTCAAGGTGGGACAGGCTGTGACCGCGAAGGTGATCTCGATCTCCGACGACGGCAAGATCGCGCTGTCACTCAAACAGCTCGAACAGGCGGATGAGGGCAAAAAGTCCGCGCCTAACCGCAAGCCGAGAACCCGTGAACCCCAAAAGCCGAGAAAGAAATATGAGCCTGCGCCTCCGGTCACCTCACCGGGCAACTTTGAGTGGCAGAGCTCTTCGTCGGGCGGCTCCTTCGAGGATATGATGAGCAAGTTCAAGCGTACC
>CADAUE010000206.1:1828-3561 GCA_902790985.1 uncultured Ruminococcus sp. | reverse complement strand
TGTGCAATCCAGCGCGTTGCAGACGCTCACGCGGCGTGTCTTGGCATTGTTGATGATGCGTGCACCCTTTTCCGTGTCGCCATCCTTGTCGAAGTATGCTATAAAGACACGCGAATAGTTCTTGTCCAGCCGTCGCGAGGCAAAGACTATCCATCGCCCGTTGCTGCTCCAGCCGTGATAGCTCTCTACGCTTTCCGAATTGGCCTCCGCGAGGGGGCGCGCCTCTCCCGTCTCGAGGTCTTTTATCCAGAGGTCGCTGTCCTGGTGCCAGATGTGGAACTGTCCGAAATCAGCAAGGGCGTAAAGCACGTATCGCCCATCGGGACTCACACGCGGTACGGCGGCACTCTTCCCCGCCGCGGAGCACTCCTCCACCATCTCGGGCTGCCCGAAGGTTCGCGTTTCGGGGTCGAAGCTCAGCGACTTGATGTCGTAGCGCACACTGCGATAGTAGCGCAATATGGTGTCGGCGGCGAGGCTGTCGGGGACGCCTTTGAACTGCGGCACGTGGGCTGAGCAGTAGAACAGGCGGCGTCCGTCGGGCGACCAGCATGGGAAGGTCTCGAACTCATCGTCTGTGCGTCCGAGGATGTTCCTCATCGTATGCTCCTCGGCATTATATAGCATAATGTCTGAGCCGTAGTCCACGACCTCAATCTTGTTGCGGTCTTGGAGGTGGAAAGCCTGCCCCGTCTTGTTCGTAGAGAATGCAACAAGGTTGAGCTGCGGATGCCAACTGGGATAGACGGCATTCCCGGCCGTAGAGTCCGTCGTCATCTTGTACTTCTCGACCTTATCGCCATCGACGAAGATGGTGCCGCCATGCTTCGCACGCACATGGAAGAGCATGCGCTTGGTGTCGTAGTTCTGATAGTTGTGGCAGTTGACGCAATGGTTTTCGGTGTCGTCGAACTCGCGATTGTTCTCATAGATGACGTATTCGTCAAAGTTTTCGACGTCGCGCTGGTAGAGTCCAATCTGGCGATAGAGCTCATAACTGGGCTCAATCAGACGATACGACAGGTAGCGGTCGATGGGCTCCTCCGCAACGTGCAGGCGGTATTCAGGGAAGGCAACCCACGCGCCGTCGCGCTCGGCATAAAGGGTTACGGCGATGTCGCCGCCCTTTGACGCTGCCAACAGCTGTTTCCACTCAAGGCTGTCGAAGCGCACAGAGCCGTCGTCATCGGCACCTACTACGAGCTGCATTCCCCCACCCTTCACCTCACACACGTGGGCATCACCCTCGGAGCGCACCTGAAAGTTGAGGGGCGCAATGTTGGGAGGGATTACAATGTCGCGATAATCGGGATAGATGTCGGCCTGCTCGCTCAACGCCGTAGCGTTCTCGGGGACTACCGCCTCGCGGCTGCATGCTGTCAGCCGCGGCTACGCTGCTGGGTCTCAGCGCCGCCGAGATCGGCGAGATCAGCGCGAGGACCTCGGCGGCGCATGAAGTCACGATCAGTGAAGAGAATAGCAAAGAGGCGGAGTCCTCAGATAACAAAAGCGTGAAGCGATCCTCCGAGCAAGAGGGAGATCGGCAGGATAAGAGTGTTCAGACCGACGGCGGTGGAATGATGGAAACTTATCAGATTTTACAGATCGGATTTTACGTCTGTCTTGCTGCCGCGGGAGTCTTTTTCATCGGCGGGATATACCTGTTCCTCCGCTTTGATATCCGTTCGATCCTGTCGGAAAAGAGCGGGCAAAGGAAAGAGAAAGCCATCAAG
>CADAUE010000206.1:0-1771 GCA_902790985.1 uncultured Ruminococcus sp. | reverse complement strand
CGCGCGGGCAGAACGCACCGTCAGACGGACAGTACGGCGAGAAGCACAGGGAAGAAAACGGACTCAGTGACAAAGGGCGTTTTGGAAGCACCTCGGTCGACTTTACCGAATCCGCTGGTGCAAAGCGATAACGCTGTTGCAAGTTACTCACGCAGAGCAGTTCGGATCGATGAGAGCATAGAGCCGTCGATTCTCGACTGCCCGACCGTTCGGCTTGACGCGGTGGATTCCTCCACCCTGGTGCAGTCCGCGACGATCCCTGAGGTGGAAAATGTCCGATTCGAGATCGTCAGGAAAACGGTTTGCTGCTCGACAGATGAGATCATAAAATAAACTGCGATGCATAAGAAAATCCCACTCACGGACGAGTGGGATTTTTCAATGTTATGGATTGGGGATAAAACGATAAAAAGGCTCTGTGATCGAATAAAGAGCTTACAGACCTTCGACGGTCTCGCCTTTTATCAGGTTGTGAGCGCCTTGGATCAGGCTGTCGATATACGACCTGCTCGCTGTGCCGATCACGGTGCCGTTGAGTTCTAAAATATCATTGGAAGCGCCCGAGTACACCTTGAGGGTATCGGGAGAGCGGTCGGTGGTGTAGGTCAGGGTGACGGTCATCAAAAGATCCTTGCCCGATTCTTCTGCCTTGCCCTGATTCTTGATCGCGTTCAGGTTCTGGAAGAAGGTGTTGAACGATTCGTTTTTCAGATCCTTTCCGTTATAGGTCGCGTTGGATTCATAGGTCTGCTGATCGCTGCCGTCGTCGCCGGTGACTTCCTCAATGACGGTTTTCACGTCGATGGAGTAATCGCTGTCGCCGTCGGAGAAGCGGATATTGCTGACGTTTTTCACATTCGCAGGCAGGGGGTTCTCGGGCATGAGCTGATCGAGGCTCGTCTTTGCCCAGCATACCGCGGCGAGCTGGATGGTGTAGATGATCTTTTTGTCGGGGTGATAGATATGGACGATACCGCTGTCGTCGGGAGCGGAGGCGTGCAGGGTGATGCTCGTATCGGGATAGGTCGCTTCAACCGTCGCGTAAGGTTCGCTCAGACCGCAGGATGCGAGTTGGTCGGCGCTCGGGTTGACGTACGCGACCGATTCGGCATATAAGCCGCGGACGTTGCCCGCAATATCGCCCGCTTCGATCGCGTTGGCGATGGTATCGACAGGGGAGGTGACAAGGTATGACGAGCTGATCGCTTCGTCCTTGTTGGGCTCAAGGGTGATAGGCGTATCAAAATGCGTGCCTGAGATCGTCAGGGTCGAGAACTGAGCGTTCTCGGAGTCTTCGTTGGTTTCGGTAATGTTCAGGCTGATCAGGCTGTTAATGCTGTACATAAAACTCTCAACATTCTCGCTGCTGACCAGATACACGGTGTCTGAGCTGCCGAAGCTCATGTAAGCGCCTGATTCTCCCACCGCCTCATTGCCGACGCGGATCACGGCGGTTGTGTCGTCCTTGAACTGCGCCTTGACGGTGGCGCGGGGGTGATCGAGACCGTAATCGGCAAGATCGGCGCCAACCTTGAGGACACGGAGGACCTCGACGTTCGCGCTGTGGGTAGCGATCTCGTCGGCGACGCCGCTTTGCAGGTCGTAGTCCTCATAGCCTTTGATGGTGTAGACGGTCGCTTCTCCCTCGGGAGTGTCGGAGATCACGGTGAAGGTGCCGTGCTCGTTCTCAACGTCGACCTGTTTGATATCGGCGGTGGCGTATTTCAAGAGCGTTGCTGCGCCGTCGTTCTTCAGATTGCCGTTTTCGTCG
>CADAUE010000205.1 GCA_902790985.1 uncultured Ruminococcus sp. | reverse complement strand
CACAGACGCTTCAAAGACAGCGCGCACCAAATCGTAAGCCGTGCACGGAGGAGGCGTTTCTTTGAAGAAGGACGAGACCTTTCTCAGCTGAGGCTTTCTGCACGGAACGCCCTGTTCAGAAGAATAACTCAGCAGATCCTTATAGAAATCATATATCGCCTCTTTCTCCCCTATCTGCGTAATGATATTGCCCGTAAAGCGGTTGCTGATGACCGCGTCAACCCTATGGTAGCCCCTGACGATATCATAATGTCTCGGGTCGGTGATCTCTACGATCATATTGAGCCTTTGTCGGTCATAGTCGGGATTTTTCTTGAACATTTTCTTGAGATAGTCTTGGATGTATACCAAATACAGCAACGCCGAGGAGTCGGCGTATTCATCAAGCTCCGTGTCATCGGAAAGGATCAGTATGCTGATTTCCTCTGAGGTGTCAGCAAACAAGCGATCAATTGGCTCAAAGGTTTTATCGATATGATAAATATCCAATTCGGAGACCTCTTCCACAAAAGGATAGCGTCGGTAATCATCCATTCGTTTGACGCTGTCGGAATCATCGATCACGGTGACCTTCAGCGTGCTGCTCTTCTGACTGCGTGTTTGACATGCTATATAAGCTTTGTAGCAGTCCATGATCTCTTCTGTCTTGCTGTTATGACCGATCAGAACCACTCTCTTACATTCACTTTGCGTATCGTTCAGCAGAACACTGAAATCCGTACCTTTGAGCTGACGCGTTTTAGCGATATCCCTCTGACACTCCGCCGAATAGCAGCAGAAGTCTTCACCGTTATGAGAAAGCAAAGTAAGAGGTACGGCATGTGTGTGCGCCGAGAGGTACTCGCGGATATAGCCGATCCCGTCGCTTGTCCGCACGGGGTCGGTATAAAACGCCGCAGCCTTGTTGGAAAACAGATCGTCGTATACAGGCGTCAATTCAGGTGTGATGGATAGCTGAGCCAACAGCTGACCGAGGAATTTCTCGACGTAAAACAGGACGATATTGCAGTTGTTGCCGAGCTCCTTACCGCTGATGATCTTCTGAACGATATCATACGTCCACAAGTCGGCGATCTCCATGATGATGTTCTGATGATCGGTGTTTTTTGCCGACAGGATATCCACCGTCTGCATCAACGCTTTCACTGCCTGAGGATTGCCCTCGTCCGACTGTACGCCGCCCTCTGCCGCCGAATCCGACGGATCGTTGCTGAGAATAATGACAGCTTTAGCCAAGTCGATCCTAATATCGTTGAGCTGCTTTTGAGAGAAGATATTCCCTTCAATAACGATAAAAGAGACGTTGTTGCCGAGCTTTGAGTTTTTGAGATACCGCCTGCGAGCAAAGAAGCTCATGTTATCCGCTTTTTTACTGACGACCGCGTTCTCTTTTTCGATCGTCAGATGGAGTCTTTCTTCGATCTCCTTTTTGATCTCTTCGCCGCCCGATTTGACCAGCGCCACAACCGTTTCCTTGTGATCGCTGTACAAAAGATCGTTGACGATCTCAGGCGCTCTGGCGTTCCAGTTAAGAATGACTGTGTGATCGGACAGATACAGCCGCGTATTGCCCGCGTTCGCGCTCTCGATAAAATCGTTGAGAATGTTGGTAAAATAACCGATGACCGCTCCCGTGAAAGTGATCATACCGATGACGATAACCGAAAGGCAGGTCAAGGTCAGCGCAACGCTCGTAGCGCCGATATCCTGTATGACAGACTCGATACAGCCTGCGTCGAGGATCATCGTCACCGTATAATAAGCGGCGTGGAAGAAATTCATTTGCTCTGTCCCGCGCAGAGAAAGCGCGCTGATCAGCGCGGCGGAAACAGTGATAAAAAGTACGTTGAACAGGATGATCAAGACCAATACCACGCGTTTCGGATGCTTTGCGATCTGAACGCTCAGCCAACCTCTGAATTTTCTCATACAAACCTCCTGCAATTATCCCTATGATAATACTAATCCTTGATAAAAAGATTTAATCAGATATTAGTGATATATTTC
>CADAUE010000204.1 GCA_902790985.1 uncultured Ruminococcus sp. | reverse complement strand
ACTGCCCATGATCTGGGCGTCGTGGAAGAGCGCCTCGTACCATTTCCATGTAAAGCCCTTCCAGACGGAGGTCTTGCCGTCGTTGAAGGAATAGGCGATCAGGTAGATGATCGGCAGGTACAAAAATGCCATGATGATGACAAGATAGATCTTGGAACGCAGTTTTTTCATCAGTTCACCGCCTCCTTATCTCCGAATCGGTTCATAAAGACGAGGAAGCCGAGAATGACGATCATCAGCACGACGGCGATCGCCGAGCCTGTATGATGGTCGCTCTGGAACACGCGCTCGATGACGTCGCCGATCATGAACTGGGTGCCGCCTAAATACTGGGCGACAAGGAAGGTGGAAGCTGTCGGGACGAATACCATCGTCACGCCCGAGATGATGCCCGGGACAGACAGCGGGAAGATGACCTTGCTGAAAATATAGAAGCCGTTGCAGCCGAGATCCTGAGCCGCTTCGATCCACGAGGGGTCGATCTTGCTCATGACGGTATGCAAGGGCAGGATCATGAACGGCAGGAACTCGTATACCATGCCGACGATAACAGCGCCTGAGTTACCGATCAGGGTGATGTCGACGCCGAACAGGTTGAGGATCATATCGAGCGGTCCGTAATTTTGTAAAATCAGCACCCAAGCGTAGATACGCAGCAGGAAGTTCATCCACATCGGCACCATCAGGAACATGATGATCATGCTCTGACCGCGCTCGGAGCAGCGCGAGATGGAGAACGCCAGCGGATATGCCAACACCAGACAGATGAAGGTGGAGACCAAAGCGATCCACAGGGAGTAGAGGAACACCTGACTGTAGACGGACGCGTTTTGGAAGGATTCGAGCGAGAAATTGCCCTTTGCGTCGGTAAAGGCGTAGTAGACGACCATGACCAGCGGGACGATGGTAAAGACCAGCATCCAGCCGAGATACGGAATCGCGGGGCGCTTGCTTTTCATCGCCGATCGGTTCTCACGGCGGCGCTTCTTCTCGGTCGGCGCAAGGCGGTTGCTGACGGTAACGGCGGAAGCGTTAGTTTTCATCGCCGTTCACCTCGCTGATCTCAGCCTTGCTGAAATCGAAACAAAGCGGCACATAGGTCGCGACCTGCTCGTCGATATCGCTCTGCATGATCCACTTGCGCTCGTCGGATTCGAGAATGATCTCGTTGTGCTCGCCCTTCCAGATGACGGACTCGATGTACACCTCGTCGAGCTGGCCTACGCCGTCGCCCGCGATATACAGCGCGTCGGGCGGCAGAACGATCTTGATCTTCCTTCCCTCTTCAAAGAAGATATCGGGGATCGTGATCTCGCTCCCTTCGAGCAGGATAGTTGTTGTGTTATTTTCTTTATCGGAATAATAAACTTCGGTGACGATATCGTTCGTGGGATTGAGGAACATTTTCTCCATGATATGGATATTGAACGGATCGACACGCATGCCGATGGTGTCCCCCACCTTCTGCGAGACGGTGGAGTGGATCAGCCAATGGCAGTTGTTGCAGCGCACGGAAATCTCAAAATGAACGCCCTTAAAGATGACGTCCTCGACAACGCCGTTGAGCTTGGCGTCCTGTGGCGCGACGACCTCGATATCCTCGGGGCGGATAACGACGTCGACGGGCTTGTTCTTCTCAAAGCCCTTGTCAACGCAGTCGAGCTCCACGCCGAGCAAGCGCACCTTACAGTCCTCGAGCATGATACCGTTGATGATGTTCGCCTCGCCGATAAAGTCAGCGACAAAGGCGTTGGCGGGTTCGTTATAGATATCCTCGGGAGTGCCGACCTGAGCGATCACGCCGTTGTTCATGACGCAGACGCGGTCGGACATGGTCAGGGCTTCTTCCTGATCGTGCGTAACGTAAACAAATGTCTTTTGGGTCTTTTGCTGAAGCTGTTTTAGCTCGATCTGCATATCCTTTCGCAGTTTCAAGTCGAGCGCGCCGAGCGGCTCGTCAAGCAGGACGACCTTAGGGTCGCACACCAAAGCGCGGGCGATGGCGACGCGCTGCTGCTGACCGCCGGACAAC
>CADAUE010000203.1 GCA_902790985.1 uncultured Ruminococcus sp. | reverse complement strand
ATATCGCCGTGATCGGCGGCGGCAATACCGCGATGGACGCCGCCCGTGCCGCGAAGCGTATGGAAGGGATCGAGAGCGTGAGCATCGTCTACCGCCGCACAAAAAAGTATATGCCCGCGGACGAGGAAGAGCTCAGGGAAGCGCTCAAGGACGGCGTTCGGTTCGTCGAACTGGCGGCTCCCGTCATGCAGAAGGACGGCAAGCTGACGTGCACCGTGATGAAGCTCGGTGAGCCTGACGAGAGCGGCAGACGCTCGCCCGTCGCGACGGACGAAACGACGGAGCTCCCTGCCGATCTGGTGATCGCCGCGATCGGCGAACAGGTCGATAACACGCTGTTTGCTCAGAACGGCATTGCCCCGGATGAAAAGGGTAGAGTACCGTTTTTGAGCGAGATCGACGGCATGAAGGTGTATAATATCGGCGACAGCCTGCGCGGTCCGTCGACTGTGGTCGAATGTATCGCGGACGCACAGAAAGCCGCGGACGATATTATCGGCGAGCCGTTTGAAGCGGTTATCCCCGACGAAGCGTATCCCTCGCTCTTTGAAGCGATCGAGAGCAAGCGTGTGATCGACCCCGTCGTACTGACGCCGATCTATTCGAGATGTATGAGCTGTAACACGGTCTGCGAAAACTGCGTCAGCGTATGTCCGAACCGCGCAAACGCGGTGGTGGAGATGCCCGACGGAAGGAGAGAGATCCTGCATATCGACCGCCTGTGCAACGAGTGCGGCAACTGCAGGAGCTTCTGTCCCTACGCTTCGGCGCCGTACCTCGACAAATTCACCTTCTTTGAAGATGTAGAGAGCTTTGACGTCAGCAGTCAGAAGGGCTTTTTGATCCTTGACGATCACACGGTCCGCGTGAGATTGGACGAAGTAATGGATATTGACCTTGACAAGCCCAACGATCTGCCTAAGGATGTAGAAGTACTGATCCTGACCGTGATGAAAGACGTTGATCTTTACAGATAAAGATATTGAAAGATAAAAACCGTGTAGGGTGCGCCGATGATGACGCGCCCTACATTCAGGAAAGTGGTAATATGAATAAGATAGTGTTAAAAGGCGGCTCCGTCGTATCCACCCGCGGAGTCAAAAAAGCCGATGTGCTCATTGCGGGGGAGAAGATCGTAGCGGTCGGAAAGCACCTTTCCGCTGACGCGCAGGTCGTCGATGTCAGCGGCAAGCTGATCTTCCCCGGCTTTATCGACGCGCATACGCACTTCGATCTCGAGGTGAGCGATACCGTGACCGCCGACGATTTTGAATCCGGTTCGCAGAGCGCGGTCGCGGGCGGCGTGACGACGGTGGTGGATTTCGCGACCCAGAACAAGGGCGAAATGCTGACGGACGCGCTGAACAACTGGCACATGAAAGCGTTCGGCAAGTCGAGCTGTGACTATGCCTTCCATATGGCAATCTCCGACTGGCGCGAGGATATCAAAAATGAACTCCCCGCCATGTTTGAGCAGGGAGTCACCTCGTTCAAGGTCTATATGATCTATGACGCGATGGAGCTGAATGACCGCGCGATCTATGAGCTGATGAAGGAGCTGAAGCGGTACGGCGGCATCGTCGGCTGTCACTGTGAGAATTCGGGTATTATCGGGAAATTAAGAGAAGAAGCGCTCGAGAACGGCGATACCGCGCCGAGATTCCACCCCCTGACCCGTCCCGATTTCACGGAGGCGGAGGCGGTCAATCGCTTTCTCAGTATCGCCGAAGCCGCCGACGCGCCGTGTATCGTGGTACACCTGAGCACCCGCGGCGGGTATGAAGAAGTATTGCGCGCGAGAGATAAGGGCGTGTTGGTATACGCCGAGACCTGTCCGCAGTATCTGCTGCTCGACGACAGGGTGTATGAGGAGTCCTTCGACGTCGCTTCCAAATATATCTGCTCGCCTCCGCTGAGAAAGCCGGAGGATAAAAAGGCGCTGTGGGACGCGCTGAAGACCAACAATGCCGACACCGTCAGCACCGATCACTGCTCCTTTACGCTCGAGCAGAAACGGGCGGGGGAGGACGACTTCACCAAGATCCCCAACGGTATGCCCGGAGTAGAG
>CADAUE010000202.1 GCA_902790985.1 uncultured Ruminococcus sp. | reverse complement strand
GTTCCCCACCACGATCCATGAGACAGCCGAAACCTACGAAACGATCTTTTTCAGCGGCGGCAAGATCGGCTGCCAGATCGAAACGTCACTCAACGATCTTCGCGCCATCCTGCCCGTCAAGTCCGCCGATATTATTGCTACTTAGTATTATTTCCTGTCGATTTCCTTTTTCATCTGTTCAAAGGTCACGCCGTATTTTTTTGCGATATCCGCGGCGTAGCTGACGCCCTGCGGCGGCGCGATCAAGACCTTGAAGCTGCGTTCGCCGTCATGTACGCCGGTGATCAGACTTTCCGCTCTGCTGTCGCCCTCGATCTCGTCGTTGATCCCCTCCAGCGAGGTCGCGAGATCGTGCATATGGGTGTTGAAAATCGCCCGTGTCCCGAGGTATCGCATCGCTCTGACAACGTCCTTTGCGATGAACACGCCCTCCGCGACGCTCGTAGTCGCCAGGCTCTCGTTGAGCAGCAGCAAACTGTGCCGCGTTGCGACCTCAAAGATCTTTGACAAACGCTGACTTTCCTCGCCCAGTCGTCCGAGGTCGACGGTATCGTTCTCGTCGGCGGGAAAATGTGTGAAGATATTGTCACACGGGCTGATCGCCGCCTCTCTCGCCGGCACATATACGCCCCACTGCGCCATCATCATCGCGATACCGACCGCCTGCGTAAAGATGGTTTTGCCGCCTCTATTCGGGCCGGTGAGGATGTAGATGCGGTGCTTCTCGTCAAAGTCAAAGTCGTTGGTGATGATGTTGATGTCCTCGCCGCCAACTTTGTTGATCGCCAGTTTCAGATTATAGATATCCTTGAAGGAGCAGTCGCGTGTCTCATACGGCAGGATCTCGGGCTTGCACATCGGCATCCCTGCCGCCATGATCCTGTCCGTCAGCTCCGCAAAGCGGTTGTAGAACGTGATCTCCGACATGAGGTTGATCAGCGAGTAGCCGTTGATGTTAACATATTTCTTGATGGTCGATTTGATATCGTTGACCGTACGGCGCATGATATCGGTGACCTGCTTGCGCATCGCGTCCGAAAGCGGATCCTTGCCGGTCACGTTCTCTCTGTCGATATGTACGTCATGCGTCGCGGCGCTGACCTGAAACGTTCCGGTGACTAATTGCTTGGATGACGGATTGCTGGGATGGAACCGCTGATTCTTCCCGAGATTCGCGCCGTGATGCAGCTCGTCCTTGCTGTCGGTGAATTGCTTGAAACGGCTCATCAGCCCCGAGTCGGTGAACTTGGTATCATTCACCGATACGATCCCTGCGAATTCGGGACGCAGGAACTTATCCAGGTTCACCCCGATCGTGACGCTCTGTATCCTCTGCGCCTTTTTCATCATTTCGTCGATATCTGCCTTGAGTGCGTCAAAGCCGCTTTCCTGTGCGATATCGGTGACGATCTGCCTGAGCTTTTTCATCCCCTTCGAGGTGATGTCAAGCCCCGTCAGCGTGTTTTTGATCATGGTGATACAGGTGATATAGTCGTCGATCTCTCTAAGGCGGTTGATCAGCGACCACAGCGCCGACGCGTCGCCGTCCATCTGAAACCGCTCGAGATCTCTGAGGTCGGCGAGCTTGAGCACAAGCTCTGACATCGCTGTCCTCAGCTGCGGAAATCTGAGAAAATCCTCAAAGATATCCCTTCGGTAGCGGATAACCTCGGGGTCGGATGTCAGCTGGGTCATCAGCCCGCGCAGCTGCGGCTTTTCCGCGTGTATCTCGGTCAGCGCGTCTAAGATGAAGTCGAGCGACATATCGTTGATCGCTTCGTCAGAAAGCTTCTGAAAGCTCCTGTCAGCGTCGTTGGGATAGTAAAGGCTGAATTTCATACCGTGCCTCTTGATTTATGATAATCTATATTGTATCATACCCGTCCGCGTTTGTCATCCCTGTTTTCCGATACAACGAAAAAGCTCCTCTGTCAGTCAGAGGAGTTTTCGTTTAGGAGTTTATACTAATCCTTGATAAAAAGATTTAATCAGATATTAGTGATATATTTTGGATAGCGCGACGGGAGACGCAGACAGGCTGGCGCCTGTCAAGGAGCCCAACAAAGCTATAC
>CADAUE010000201.1 GCA_902790985.1 uncultured Ruminococcus sp. | reverse complement strand
TGATCAATAAGCTCTGTAATCGCAAGGGGCTGGCGCGCGTCAGCTCCAAGCCCGGCAAGACCGCGACCATCAACTTCTTTGACGCAGGTTCGTTCAATCTCGTTGACCTGCCCGGCTACGGCTACGCCAAGGTCAGCAAGGTCGAAAAGCTGAGATGGGCGGAGCTGGTCGAGGGCTACTTTGCCGCCGGCCGCGATATCGCGCTGGTCGTGCAGATCATCGACATGCGCCACAAGCCCTCGGTCGACGATAGGAACATGATCAACTTCCTCTATGACAGCGGCATCCCGTTCATCATCGTGATGACCAAGGCGGACAAGCTCAACAAGTCCGAGTACGCCGCGCAGCTCGAGCAGATGACCGCGCTGTTTAAGGACTATGAGGGAGTAGGGCTCTACCCGTTCTCGGCGCTCAAGGGCGACGGCGCTCAGCCAATCGTCGAGGCGATACAAGCGCGTCTTTCATAACAATCGTCATTCCGAGGAGAGGCATAGCCTCGACGTGGGAATCTCAACCGATAGATCGTTTGGAGATCACCACACCCCGACAGGATCGTCGGGGTTCGCGATGACAATGGTAATATAGGGAGGTATGAGTATGAAAAAAACACCGTTTCTGACGAAGCAGCAGGCAGAGGATATCATCAAGGATATCCCTACGCCCTTCCACATCTACGATGAGAAGGGCATCCGCGAGAACTGCCGCCGTCTGTACAAGGCGTTCTCATGGAACAAGGGCTTCAAGGAGTACTTTGCCGTCAAGGCGACCCCGAACCCTTATCTGCTGTCGATCCTCAAAGAAGAGGGCTGCGGCGTAGACTGTTCCTCGCTGACGGAGCTGGTCATGAGCGAAGCCTGCGGCTTTAAGGGCGACGAGATCATGTTCTCGTCCAACGTCACCCCCGAGGAGGATATGAAGAAGGCGTATGAGCTGGGCGCGTATATCAACCTCGACGATATCAACTTTGTGCCCTTCATCGAGCGCGTCTGCGGCGTACCCGAGACCGTCTGCTGCCGCTATAATCCCGGCGGCACCTTTGAGCTTGCCGCGTCCCGTACCGGTGTCCAGGTCATGGACAACCCCGGTGAAGCGAAGTACGGCATGAGCGAGGATCAGATGGCTGAGGCGTTCACCCGTCTGAAAAAGGACGGCGCGAAGCACTTCGGCATCCACGCGTTCTTAGCGTCCAACACGGTTTCCAACGAGTATTACGCGGAGCTGGCGGCGATCCTCTTCAAGCTTGCGATCCGCCTAAGAGACCGCTGCGGCGTGCATATCAGCTTCATCAATCTGTCGGGCGGTATCGGCGTCGATTATCGTCCCGAAGAGCCCACCAACGACATCATGATCATCGGCGACCTCGTGCGTCAGAAGTACGAGGAGATTCTTGTCCCGGAGGGGATGGACGATATCGCGATCTTCTCGGAGCTGGGCAGATACATGCTCGCGCCCTACGGCGCTCTTGTCGCCAAGTGCCTGCACACCAAGCACATCTACAAGGACTACATCGGTCTTGACGCCTGCGCTGCGAATCTGATGCGCCCCGCGATGTACGGCTCCTACCATCACATCACCGTGCTGGGCAAGGAGAACGAGCCGTGCGATCACAAGTATGATGTGACCGGCGGCCTGTGCGAGAACAACGACAAATTCGCTGTTGACCGCATGCTGCCCGAGATCCTGCCCGACGATATCATCTATATCCATGACGCGGGCGCTCACGGTTTCTCGATGGGCTACAACTATAACGGCAAGCTCAGATCCGCCGAGGTTCTGCTTAAAGAGGACGGTTCCCATCAGCTGATCCGCCGCGCGGAGACGATGGACGATTACTTCGCGACCTTCGACTGCACACCCTATCGTTTCAATACGAAATAAGATTGTCATTGCGAGGAGGAACATGGTTCCGACGTGGTAATCTCAACCTTAAGCAACCGAGAACTATGACTATAAAAAATAGGGTTGTCACATTTTTGTGTGACAACCCTCAGACTGTAGAAAAAGCCATGTTTCGGCGTAAGTTGAAACATGGCTTTAATATTTGACTTAATATTTCTAAAAAATGTAAGCAGTAATTTGAGATAGA
>CADAUE010000200.1 GCA_902790985.1 uncultured Ruminococcus sp. | reverse complement strand
AAATTTGTATAGGCATTTGTGGAGAAACGACCACGAACTGCCAACTATCATTACAGGAGTGAACACCCATGTGCAAGGAATGTGAGAAAAAGACATTTTACATCACCACCCCGATCTCTTATCCGTCGGGCAACCCCCATATCGGGCATACCTATACCACCGTCGCGTGCGAATCTATAGCACGCTACAAGCGAATGCAGGGGTATGACGTGATGTTCCTGACCGGTACGGACGAGCACGGTCAGAAGATAGAGGAAAAGGCAAAGGAACGCGGTATCACCCCCAAGCAGTACGTCGACGAGATCGTCGCGATCTTCAAGAAGCTGTGGGAATACATGAACATCAACTATGACCGCTATATCCGCACCACCGACGATTATCATGTCGAGAGCGTACAGAAGATCTTTAAGGAGCTGTACGACCGCGGCTACATCTACAAGGGCGAATACGCAGGCAAATACTGCACCCCCTGCGAGAGCTTCTGGACGGAATCTCAGTTAGTCGACGGCAAGTGCCCCGACTGCGGCAGAGAGGTCATCGAAGCGAAAGAGGAAGCGTACTTCTTCAAGATGGCGCCCTTTGCGGAGCGTATCGAAAAGCTGCTGACCGAGACCGATTACCTGCGTCCGCGTACACGCGCGACAGAATTGGTCAACAACTTTCTGCAGCCCTCGATCGATGAAAACGGCAACAAGACCTACGGCCTTGAGGACCTGTGCGTATCGCGTACCTCGTTCAGCTGGGGTATCCCCGTCACCTTTGACCAAAAGCACATCGTCTATGTATGGATCGACGCGCTGAGTAACTACATCACCGCGCTGGGCTACGAGAACGGCGCGTATGACGACTACAAAAAGTACTGGCCCGCGGACGTACACATGGTAGCGAAGGATATCATGCGCTTTCACGCGATCATCTGGCCCGCGATGCTGATGGCGCTGGAGCAGCCGCTCCCGCAGCACCTCGCGGTACACGGCTGGATCACCTTCAACGGTCAAAAGATGTCTAAATCTCTCGGTAATGTCGTCGATCCGTTTATCCTCGGCGAGCGCTACGGCGTGGACGCGATCCGCTACCATATCATGCGCGAGATGGCGCTGGGCGCGGACAGCTCGTTCAGTAATGAGATCATGATCAACCGTATCAACACCGACCTTGCGAACGGTTTAGGCAACCTTGTAAGCCGTACCGTCGCGATGATCGACAAATACTTCGGCGGAACACTGCCGACGGAGCGTGAGGACGGCGAATTTGACGACGATCTGAAGGCGGTGGCGACCGCTCTGAAAGCGAAAGTGGACGATCATGTCGAGAACACCAGACTGAACCTGGCGCTGGAGGAGATCTTCAAGCTCGTATCCCGCGCGAACAAATACATCGACGAGACTACTCCGTGGATCCTCGGCAAGGACGAGAGCAAAAAGGCGCGCCTTGCGACCGTGCTGTACAACCTGCTCGAGAGCATTCGTATCGCTTCTACCCTGCTGTCGGCGTTCATGCCGACCACGATGCCGAAGGTATTTGAGCAGATCGGCGCGGGTGAATACGCGAGCTATGAGAACGCGGACAAGTTTGGCGTGCTGCCGCTTGACACCACCGTACACCGCGGCGAGGCGATCTTCCCGCGTATTGACGTAGACAAGGAGATCGAAGCGCTCAACGCCATCATCAAGAACAATGAGCCGAAGGAAGAGGCTGAAGCTCCCGCCTTCGAGCTGCCCGAGCACAAGCCCGAGATCGCGTTCGACGACTTTGAGAAGGTCGAGCTGAGAGTGGCGAAGGTGCTGGCGTGCGAGAAGGTCAAGAAGAGCAAGAAGCTCCTGAAATTCACGCTCGACGACGGCGAGGGCGAGAGGACGATCCTCTCGGGTATCGCGGAATACTACGATCCCGAAGAACTTGTCGGCAAGAACATCGCCTATGTCGCGAACCTCGCGCCCAGAAAGATGATGGGTATCGAGAGCTGCGGCATGATCCTCTCCGCTGAGAGCGGCGAGGGGCTGAAGGTCGTCACGATCGATGACAGTATCCTGCCCGGCGGAAGCCTTGTATAATAAAAATTTGTAGGGTACGGCGGTTGCGACGTACCGCTTGGCATCAGCGTT
>CADAUE010000199.1 GCA_902790985.1 uncultured Ruminococcus sp. | reverse complement strand
GCGCCTCCATCTCATCGATGATCTGTTGAAATTCCTTTTCGGAATAGCTGATGATACTTTCGGGAGCGGTATCTTCGATCTCACCGAACCGATCGGGGATCCTCTCCATCTCTGTGAGCATACTATCCAAATGGACATTGATAATCTCGTCGTCGATCTCCTGTGACTCGATCTCACCAACGCGGCTGAGGACGTCGCTCCTTGTCCGCAAAAAACGTGATTGCGTTACATGGATACGCGCGAGCGTTTTCTCGAATTCCTGCTTTGCCCGATCGATGCGCGCGGTCCTCGTATTGATCTCGGAGTCGATCTCCTTGAGCCGTTGTTGTGTCTGATTCTCATGTAGCTGCCACTTCAGCTTGTCGTGCTTGTCTGACAGCACTTGATAGTTTTCTTTATCGAACGCGAGATTTTCCTCGGTATTCCGCAGCTTTTCTTCCGTTGCCGATAAATCGTTTTGCAACGATTGCCGTTTTTCCTGAGCTATCTGTTTTTCCGCCCGCTTGATCAGATAGGTATACAGCCTTTCGCTTTCCTTATTCTTTTCTATCTCTTTGTAGGTATCAGCGATCTTTTGCAAAGCCGCCTTTTTGCGCTCCAGCTCCTGCGCGGTCTGTTCCAGATTTTTATAACTGCGGATATTCGCCTGCATCGGCGCTATATCGACAGCCTGCTCGCTGTCGCAGACAAACTCCGTGATAAACTTCCGGATATTATTATCGGGATTGAAGGCGATCGCTTTTTTGAGCAAATCGCGGAACTTCGGCCGCAGCGCGCCGAGCATCGCGTATATCTCGTTGCGGTAGCCGACTCCCGATTCGAAGAATTGAGGTTCTTTTACAGCGCCAACTTTAAAAGACTCTCTGAGCTTCGCGATCTCCATCGGCACACCGTTTTCGATAAAATGATTTTCGGGGATCTCGCCGTAATAGCGGAAGAACCTCGTGACGATATCTCCGGGCGAATACACATCGTAAACGCCGCCAAAGACAAAGCTGCGCTGTTTTTCATCGTCATAAAACTCGACAGCCGTATAGCTTGTGAAGCGGCCCTCTCTCAGATAATGAAAGCCTCCCTCGGCATTGTCGCTGATCTCACCGCACAGATAGCTCGCCAATGTTCGGGCGCTTTTCCCGCTGGCGGACTTATTGAAATACCGTCCCGCAGTGTCGCCGAACAATACGATCTGCAACGCGTCGATGATCGTCGACTTTCCCGAGGCGTTCACTCCCGTCATAAAATTGAGTTGCTCGAACTCGATCATCTGATGGGTGAAATAATGCCAGTTGATCAACAACAGTTTTTTAAGGATCTTCATGTTCTGTTTCCTCCGAAACCCGCATTTCTTCCAGCTCACTGATCATCGCGTTGATGCTTTGATTGTCGATCACGTGCAAGATCGTCGGCAGGATCAGTATATTGTTCCCGTCCGCATTCCAGGGAGCGGCTTCCATCTTCTGAATGATATTAAAATGCGTGAGCGTTCGCTGGGCGTCGATGCGTTCCTTCTGCTTTGACTTACCGCCTTTGAGCAGTCCGAGCGTTTTCATCTTCTCTACCACCGACGAAGTATCGGTTTTCACCACATGGTAGCTGTTCTCATTCTCACGATTCTCCTCATAGATCAGACGACAGATATATAGAAACAGCGTGGTGAAGCGGTCAAGGCGAAAGCGGTTGTTATCATAATCGCTGATCAAAGACACGATACCGAAATCATCGTCCTTTGACAATCTCCAGCCGATCACCTCAAAATACTCCTGAAAGACCTCGAACAACCGCATCACGGTGTTATAGTCCGAGTTCGGCAAAGTCGTTTCTTCTCCTGCGTCATAGGTGAATCGCGCCATATAGGTGTGTGACAGCAGATAATTCCCTAGTCGGCGAAATTCGCCCTGCTCATACGACGAGAGCTTTTCATACTGCTCACTCCACATTCGGCTTTCCCCCTTTATACAAAATAAATCTCGGGATACGATACTGATCTTTCAGCATATAACCGTCTTCCAGCTTTACGCTGTATCCTCGTCGTCCCTTGAAAGCGCTCACTACCGCAAGCATCGTCAAAATATAGTCCGTATCATTTTCGACGGGTATATGATCGCTGCTGACCTGCTTTTG
>CADAUE010000198.1 GCA_902790985.1 uncultured Ruminococcus sp. | reverse complement strand
CGACGGCTATGACCACGAGATCAGCGAAGTCTTCACCTATGATATGACCGAGAGAAAATAAGAGATACGGTACTGCTTTGGCAGTTACGTGAATAAAGAAGCAGGCTGTGTTCTCACTGAGAGTACAGCCTGTGTTTTTGTCAAATTACTCAGCGGGAGTCAGGAAAATACCCGCTGACACTTGCTTATCACAGCGATGATAATGTATAATAAAGCTGACCGACAAACAAAGGAGGAGAAATATGGATTACAGAACAATGGTAAACCCGACTTATCTTACCGCGAAAAGCACCGTATTTATGCTTGCGATCGCGGGCAATGAGGACGCAAAGCGAATGATCGCAGGCTTAGGGCTGGAGGACTCGCTCTCAAGGAGAGACCCGTCCGATACGCTCATGTCCGAGGCTGACGCAAAAGCGCTGATGACAGGCGTGGCGGTCGCGATAGAGGCGCGATATGCCGCTCTCTCAAGAAAGCTGAAAAAGGACGGCTACAAAAACCTGCTCGACGTCGCCTGCGGTTATACGCCGAGAGCGATCTTCTGCCAAAACAACGGCATAGCTTATGCGGGCTTGGACGTTCCCGTCGTAGCGGAAGAATTGCAGAAGTTCGCCGACAAAGAGGGAATCGGCAAGGTCTATCACGGCGGCGACGCGACCAATGCCGCTTCGCTCAACGCCGCTGTCGGCGGCTTTGACGGCGAGGTGCTGATCTCGAGCGAGGGATTGTTAGGTTATCTTTCAACGTCGGAATTCGAACAGCTTCTTGACGGGATCCGCCAGATACTGGAGAAGCACTCGGGCGCGTTTGTGACCTCGGATATGGGTGTGGATTATGAGCTGTTCGCAACAGCGAATATGAGCGATCCCGGCGCCTACGACGCTTCGCGCAAAAGGACGATGGAGCAGTCGGATATCTACAACGAGGGCGTAGTACACATGGATCATGAAAAGGTGAAGGCGTTCATCGAAGCCCGCGGCTTCAAGGTGGAGATCCTGCCCTTCTACTACGGAGACGAGAACCTTGCGATGCTGCAGGCGATCCCCGAAAGCTGGCGGGATAAGTATCTTGACCTTTTGAAGAACGCTCATGTCTGGAAAATGACCCTTGATCCCAACTATACGCAGAAGGCGTCTGTCAGCGGAGCTGAGAAGATCGAAAACCTCACGGTCGATTACAAAACGATCGGCAATGTGCTTGAAATGACCGTCAGAGGACGTATCGACACCATCAGCGCGCCCGCGATCTTGAAAGTATTTGACGAGTGCGGCGACGGTATTACCTCTGTCAGAGTGAGAGCGGAAGAGTTGGAATACATCTCCTCCGCGGGACTGCGCACGATGATGATCATGGTCAAGAAGCTCGGACAGGGCAACGTCACGGTAGAGGGCGCGTCGGATGACGTCAAGGAGATCTTCACGGTGACCGGCTTCGACGGTATCATCCCCCTGCTTTGATAGCGGACGACCGAAATATATTCCCTTATAAATCGAAACAAAAACTGCCGACAGAGCTAAGTGCTTTGTCGGCAGTTACATTATATTCTGATTATTCGACAATATCCAATACAGAATCAAATCCCGTTTGTTCCAATATTTCTCTCACGACCTGATTGATACCGCTCAGCTTCACGCCGTCTGCACATCCCTTTTGCATGATCAGCAGAACGCGCAGACCTGCCGATGAAATATACTCCAGATCGCCGCAGTCGATCACTACGGCAGAAAGCTCATGCTCCGCTTTGACGCGCTCATACAGCGCCAGCAGATTCGGCGCGGTCAGCGTATCGACTCTGCCTTTCAGAGAGAGGTTCAAGGTGTCGCCTGTTACAGAAGCCTGCATGTCAAAGTCCTCGGCTTTCAAATCGGCTGTGTCCACAGCCATATCCGTATCCATCACCGTGATCTTCCAGTAAGCGCATTTTTGCATATTCTGTTTGATCGCCTGCGCTTGCTCGGGCGTGACTTTGCTTAGGCTGTTGATTTCGGGCATATGCTCGGAGAGGATCATGCGCTCCGCCTTGAGCCCGTGGCGAGCCAAGAACATCATCGCGTTTTTCATGTTCAGAGCCACGTCGCCCATAGGACTGACGTTCAGCGAATTGCCGCCTACGTTCACGTCCGAC
>CADAUE010000197.1 GCA_902790985.1 uncultured Ruminococcus sp. | reverse complement strand
AGGCATGTGGGTCGATCTCGCCGTGATCGCAGTCATGGCGGGTGTTACCGCCCTTTCCGCGTGGTTCACCCTGCGGGACGACGACGCGGTGAATATGGCGGTCAAGCTGTTTTTGAGCAATCTCGTCGTCGCGGCGGCGGTCGGGGCGATGTTCCTCGTATGGCTGATCGCGCGGATCGTTCTCTATCCCGTCCGTCCGATCCCGAACTACGAGACCATCCATATCGCCGAGCTGTGGATCGGCTTTATCCTCATTTCGGCTGTCATCAGGATCATCATGCTGTGGACGGCGTACAAAGGAAGGGCGGAGCAGAGATATGAAACGAAATAATATCTTAGCTTGTTTATTATTTGTGTTGACAGCATTGTTTCCGCTGTTTTATCTCGTTCGACGCGTATTCCTCCCCGACTATACCGTGCTGTTTGACGGATGGAGGATAGCTGCCGCCGGGCTGCATATCATCCTGCTCGGCGTCTGCGTTACGATGCTGTTCTTTAAGGATAAGAGCGTCGGCAGGTTGGCAAAGGTACTGCTGATCCTATCCATGATGCTCCTGCCTGTCGGCAGATTACTGGTGGCTGTCTCAACAGAGATGAAAGTGACGACGTGGGAATCTCTGCTCTATCTCGCCGGCGTAGCCGGTTTGGTCACCACGGCTTGGGTTTATGTCAAGGAGACACATCTGATGATAACGATGATCACCGTATTCGCTTTGGTGATGGGATTTAGTCTGAGTTACAGCAGTTTTAGTTTTATATTCGCCTTTGAAAAGCTCGGCGACCTCGCCGATATCCCCGCGCCCGACGGGATCCATCACATCAGGGTGATCGAGTACGCGGATGACGATAACATAGATAGGCGCCACAAGATCGTCTATTCCTATGACGGTACGCAGAGCTTTTCGGTCGGAGCGGTTGAGTTTTTAAAGGACTTTTGCAAGATCAGCGATTTTTACGAGTCGGAGTTTGACGAAAACACGGATATCTCGTTCGAGGATAGGGTGACTGTCACATTAATAGATAAGACCTATACCTATGCCGGTGAGCAGGTCACCGAACCGCCCCTACCGCCGCTGTAGGTACAAATCTATCGTATATGGGAGCGCTGTATGAAAAAAGTGTTTTGTCTGCTGTTCGCCGCGCTAAGTGTAATTTGGCTCGCGGCATGCAGCCGCGACAGCAACGATATCACGGTGTATGAACAGCTTGCGGCAGAGGATGAGATTATGCCGACCCTTGACGAGTTGGGAGATTATGTGTCTGTAAAGAGCCTTTGTCACCGTGGATCCGATCTCCTTTTTTCTTGGAGCGGATGGAATCTTGTTGCCGAATATACAGAGGAAAACTATGCTTTACAAAAAGCGCGGGTCGAGAAAAGCTATCTTTTTAAAGATCATCCGTACGACCCGGGGGAGAGCGAAAGGTATGCGCCCCGCGAAGGCTGTCCCTATGAGGTGTGGGCAGGTTCATATGTTTTTAGAGGACTTGATGATATCGCCTATTTCGGCTGTTCGACATATGCAAATTTCCCGAAGCTGGTGTATTTGATCGGCTTTGATGACGCGGAGCACAAGATCGCGTATATCCGGTTTCACGATATGGACCTTGACGCGGCAGATTCTTTGGAAGAGCTGTTGCGTTACGCGGGTTGGTATCGGCTGTAACAACGAACGTCCCGAGTGATCGGGGCGGTTTTTGTATGGCGAGATGTTGACAAACGGCAATAAAGTTGTTATTATTTAAAGCACAAAAGCGAACTGAGCCGTATGTTCGCTTCATGATACCGGAATGTCCTGTGGAAGCGTATCAACTGCCAACCAAAAATCTGCGGCTGACAGGAGTGGACATATCATGTTCAAATATCGTTACATCAAAGCGGAGCTTGGCAGGGTTTGCAGAGCCTGCTTGAATCAAAACCATCGCCTTTCGCTTACGCCGAGGGATTGCCTCTATGACGACTACCCGCATATTTGCGCTAGCTGCGGTGAGGTCAAAAACATCGTCAGCGACATCAAGCTCTCGAAAAGATTCTTGATCTGATACTAAGTAGCAATAAAAAGCTTTAAAAAGATATTAGCGGAGAATTTCGCATAACAAGGCGGAGGGCGCAGGCAGGCTGGCGCCTGTCAAGACTGA
>CADAUE010000196.1 GCA_902790985.1 uncultured Ruminococcus sp. | reverse complement strand
TTCATCCTGGACGAAAGCAGCGGCGACGCTCCCGCATCCGAACAGGAAGCCCGCGCTATGGCTTATGTCAAGGCGAATCTCTCCGCTGTCAAGGCGGCTGAGGACGGCTATGTCGACGATATCGTCGAGCAAACTCAGCTCAGAGAAAAGCTCGTTTCCGCGATCGACATGCTCAGCTCCAAGCGTGTATCCACGCTCCCGAAGAAGCATACAACCAAGATTTAATATAAAGGGGTATTATTATGAAAAATCTGAGAATCACCGTTAACGGTACCGCATATGACGTACAGGTAGAAGAGCTCGGCGCGGATTCTGCCGCCGCTCCCGCACCTGCTCCCGCAAAACCCGCTGCCGCTCCCAAGGCAGCTCCTAAGGCTGCTGCCGCAGGCGCAGGCGAGAAGGTCGCCGCTCCGATGCCCGGCACCATCGTTTCCGTCAATGTAACGAACGGCCAGTCCGTCAAAGCCGGCGACGTCCTCGTCGTGCTCGAAGCAATGAAGATGGAGAACGAGATCAAGGCTCCGTCTGACGGCACCGTCACCTCCGTAGTCGTCGCAAAGGGCGAGAGCGTCGATACCGGCGCGACCCTCGTGACCATCGGTTAAGGAGTACGGTATGAGCAAGAAGATTTTAGTAACCGAGACAGCGCTGCGCGACGCGCATCAGAGCTTGATCGCGACCCGTATGACCACCGAAGAGATGCTCCCGATCTTAGACGCGATGGATAAGATCGGCTACTATTCTCTTGAGTGCTGGGGCGGCGCGACCTTTGACAGCTGTCTGAGATTTTTGAACGAAGATCCGTGGGAAAGATTGCGCACCATCCGCGATCACTGCAAGAACACCAAGCTGCAGATGCTGTTCCGCGGTCAGAATATGCTGGGCTACCGTCACTATGCCGACGATGTCCTCGAGTACTTTGTACAGCGTTCCGTCGCGAACGGTATCGATATCATCCGTATCTTTGACGCGCTGAATGATATCAAAAACCTGCAGGTCGCGATCAAGGCGGCTAAGAAAGAGGGCGCTCACGCGCAGGTAGCGATCAGCTATACCACAGGTCCGGTCTTTACCGACGAATACTACGTCGAGTACGCGAAGCGTATCGCCGACGCGGGCGCCGATTCCATCTGTATCAAGGATATGGCGGCGCTTTTGACCCCCTATAATACCGAAAAGCTCGTCCGCGCGATCAAGGCGGAGGTCGACCTTCCCGTACAGCTGCACACCCACTATACCTCCGGTCTCGCGTCGATGTGTCTGATGAAGGGCGTGGAAGCCGGCGTCGATATGATCGACACCGCGATCTCGCCGCTGGCGCTGGGTACTTCTCACGCTCCGACCGAGTCTATGGTAGCCGCTTTCATGGGAACCGAGTATGATACCGGTCTGAACCTCGAGGCGTTCACACCGATCCGCGAGTATTTCATGACCCTGCGTGAGAAGTATATCAAGTCGGGTCTCTTAGATCCCAAGATGCTCGCGACCGACGCCAAGGCGCTGATCTATCAGGTGCCGGGCGGTATGCTGTCGAACCTGCTCTCTCAGCTCAAGCAGGCAGGTAAAGAGGATCAGCTCACCGAGGTTTTGAACGAAGTTCCGCGTGTGCGTAAGGACAGCGGTTATCCGCCTCTCGTTACCCCGACCTCACAGATCGTCGGCACCCAGGCGGTGTTCAACGTCATTATGGGTGAACGTTACAAGATGTGCACCACCGAGTTCAAGGATCTGGTAGCCGGCAAATACGGCACCACTCCCATGCCGATCGACCCCGAGTTCCGCAAGAAGATCATCGGCGATATGGCTCCCATCGAGTGCCGCCCCGCCGATCTCTTGGAGCCGGAGCTTGAGAAGCTGCGCGCTGAGATTCCTCAGTATATCGAGCAGGAGGAGGACGTCCTCAGCTACGCTCAGTTCCCGAAGGTCGCGATCGACTTCTTTGAGAAGCGTCGTAACAGCAAGCTCGGCATCAACTCCGATCTGCTTGACAAAGCGAATAAGGTTCATCCCGTATAATACTAATCCTTAATAAAAACCTTATCATCTATTGCGCTATATTTCGTATAGCTTTGTTGGGCTCCTTGACAGGCGCCAGCCTGTCTGCGTCTCCCGTCGCGCTATCCGAAATATATCACT
>CADAUE010000195.1 GCA_902790985.1 uncultured Ruminococcus sp. | reverse complement strand
TCACTTCGCACAGCCGATCCTCGGTCACGTCCAGCTGAACCTGCGATGCACTCGAAAAGGTAGGATACGCCGTATAGGGATGAAATCCGCCGTCGCGCTTCCACTCGCGGCTTTTCCGCAAATAGCCCTCGAGCATCTGATACCGAGGAGAGGGAACAAAGCTCGTATCATTCTTCCGATAAAACGGATTGATCCCCATGCCCGTCAGCAGGTGACCGCGCGCTCTCAGAAACGTATTGATATAGCTGACGTAATCCGTAAAGCGCGCCTGCGCCTCGTGCAAGGTCCGCACCTTTCCAAGTGATATCTCAAAATTGTTGTAGGAGCAGTCGAAGGAGAACACGTCGCCTGTCTCCTCGCATACCGCCTCATGGCATACGCCGAAAGCATCATGCTTGGTTTCGGTAAAGCCGAAGCGCCGCGCCGCGTCCTTCAGCGCGGCGGCGCTGACGCTTTGATCGGTTTTCTCTCCCTTCAGGGATACGACGGGCATCTCGACCTCAATGCCGATATAATTCGTCCTCGGCGACGTTGTCGGTTCGATAAACCGCCGACGGATCAGTTCCTTTGCGTTGTTTTTCATATTTATCCTTCCTTATCGTAGAATGAGGGGATCACAGTCCGGAATATGCAAGGTATAAGGGTTTGTAGCTTGACGGATCAAAGATGTATTCGTGATGATGATCGGCGCCGGTAAAGACACGCTCGCCCTCATGATAGGCGATCAGCGTGGTAAACGGAACAGGACGCCAGCCGCTTTTAGTCAGAGGACGGGTTGAGATCGTCACCCCATCACCATCCTTGCGCTCATACAAAGAATCCTTGAAGTTCGTATGAGAGTAGAGAAGCTCACCGTCGTATATCAGCAGATTCAGCTTGTTTTTCGATGAGCTGTTACTGACAATGTCGTTTAGGATCGCAAAGCGTTCCTCCGCGTTCAATTCTTTTTTAGCCTTTGCAGTCGCCTCATTGATCCGATCGACAAGGTAGAGCAGGATCCTCTCGCTGTCGGTCTCGCCCTTTTGGCGAAAGACATATCTGTTCAGCTTATCGCTCTCAAATATCGTGCCGTTATGGATCAGCGTCCAGCTCCTGCCGCTATCATCGACAGCGGTAAAGGGATGGCAGTTGTCATAATCCTCGTTGCCAACGGTCGCGAGACGAATATGCGCCAGAGCGGTTTTTGCAGTAACCGGGAGACTGAGCCGTTCGCTCAGAAGCGTACTGCGATCGGCGCGGCATACCTCGCGCGTGATCTCGGGAACACTCTGATCGAGCAAGGCGAGCCCCCAGCCGTTCGGATGACGGCAGGCGTGGGAATAAAACTCCCGCAGATCGTTATTCAATTCTTTTTCCCGATTACCCGAGAAACCGTAGATTTCGCACATAATAAAGCTCCATATATTGAAAAAGGGACGCTTACACGCCCCGACAGATGATCAATAAACTCCTTCAATCGGTTGAGGCTGATTTTTGGCGCACGGAACAAGACGGCATACACATACCGCCCATCATCATATTGAACATATAGCTTGTTGGTTTCATAATAAGCCTCTCTAATTACCTATTTACATAGTAGGTTAATTATATAATTGTATTTCTCTTTTGTCAAGAGTTTCGGTGAAAGTATTTTGATTGCATTTTTACTGTTACTATGATATACTGTTTTATAACTTTAAATCATGAAACAATCACACTTATAAGAAGTTAAGGCAATACCGCACACCTGTATTATGCGGTATTGCCTTAAATAAGGAATGTATATGAACCGTGACAGAATCGTCAAAACGATCAAACAATATCTGCTGTTCCTGATCGGACTCTTCATCGCCTCGATGGGCGTTGCCTTTTCGACCAAGGCAGGATTGGGAACCTCTCCGGTAGCGTCGGTGCCGTATTCGGTATCGCTGGTCAGCGATCTGTTTTCCTTCGGCGGCTGGCTGAATGTACTCAGCGTGATCCAGATCGCGGTACAGGTTGCCCTGCTTCGGCGAAAATGCAAACCCGTTGAGATCGTCATCCAAACGGTATTGGCGTTTGTTTACGGCTATCTGACCAATCTTTCCTGCTTTTTGATACGTGATATCCCCGTGCGCAATTATCCTGAGCAACTGCTCTATCTTGCTGTCAGTTGTTTT
>CADAUE010000194.1 GCA_902790985.1 uncultured Ruminococcus sp. | reverse complement strand
TCGTCTGTATCAGGGCACCGGTAAGATCACCATCAACGACAGAGACATCGACGATTACTTCGGTCTTGAGACCCTCAAGCTGATTGTTCGTCAGCCCCTCGCGCTCACCGAGACCGGCGAGAAGTTCGACGTAGTTTGCCGCGTTGCAGGCGGCGGCGTTACCGGTCAGGCAGGCGCGATCCGCCACGGTATCTCCCGCGCGCTGCTCCAGTATGATTCCGACGCGCTGCGTCCCGCCCTCAAGAAGGCAGGCTTCTTGACGCGTGACCCGAGAATGAAAGAGCGTAAGAAATACGGTCTCAAAGCCGCTCGCCGCGCTCCGCAGTTCTCAAAGAGATAATCAGAAATATCAAGTTTATCTTTTCTCAAAGCTCCTGTTTATCGGGAGCTTTGTTTTTATACTGCGCCGTCTCCTGATTATCTCTGTCGACTGCGGATTTGCTCAGGCACAGCCTTCGCAAAGCAGAGCTATAAACAGTCCGCCGGACTGTTTTCTTAACGCTCTTACAGTTCTCAAAGAGATAATCAGAATATTCAAATTTATCTTTTACTCAAAGCTCCTGTATATCAGGGGCTTTGTTTTTTTGATAGCTCACCACTTGATTTTCTGCAAAAAACCTGACCGCCCTTGGTGGACGGTCAGGTTTTTATGTAACAATATTACTTTTTCTTGATCAGCTTATAGGTAAGGTATGTCGCGCCCGCGAGCAAAGCCGCTCCGCCCGCGATCACCTTTTTGACAAAGGGAACGTTGTAGTCGAGGTCGGCGTAGGAGGGGTTGATCATGTGCTTTAACAGCGGGAACAGGAGCTTTCGCCGTCCGCTGAGGGGGTCGTCCTGCAAATGCGGGGTCTCCGAGAGGATCATGGTCGCGCGCTTTGTGCCGTTATAGCGTTCCCATATCACCCGGTCGGTGGAGGGGTTGCCTGTGCGGGCAAAGTTCGTCCACATCTGCATGACGGTATCGCTGATCTTCTCGTCGGCGACCTGTCCCGTGTAGATGGTTTCTTCACGGTTGCCGAAAACATAAGCGAGCTCTACCGCGTGACATGCGTTGCGCATCGTGATAGAAGAGGGGATCGTCCACAGATACATGTACACCTTGCCGCCGTGCTCAGCATGAGCCTCTGCTTGTGCCACAGCGGGCAGACGGAACATCAGCTCGTCATAGAATCGCGCCATGCGGAACATGCTGTGGCCCTTCATCACGGACATAAAGCGCTTGACGCGCTGTTTTTCCTCATGGTTGAGCAGACGCAGATCGTTCTCGTATTTGATGGGAATGGTGAAGCGGAACGGTATCACGCCGCCGACCTCGCCGATCCAGTAGTTCATTTCCTCAGAATTGGTACCGATCAGGATATCGACGTCTTTGGTCGCGCCCTCTTCATAGGGCAGGTACGGGTCGACAGGGATCAGTCTGCCGTCGCGTTGGGGGAAGTTGTTGTACGAATTCACCGCTTCATTGATTTTTTGAAGCTGTTCTTCACTCAGCGCCATCAGATCGCTCATTTTTTTGGTGCCCGCTTCACGGATCAGGCGGCGGGTGAAGTCGCGGCATTCCTCTTTGGAGAAGGTCAGCACGACAGAGCCGCTCTCGGCGATCGCGCGGCGGAACAGACCCTTTGCCTGCGGAATGATCGGCAAGAGCGACGCGCTGCCGCCGCCCGCGGATTCGCCGAAGATCGTGACGTTATCGGGGTCGCCGCCGAACGCCGAGATATTTTTCTGTACCCAGCGAAGCGCTTCGATCTGGTCGAGCAGTCCGAGGTTCGGCGCGTCGGGAAAGTCCTCGCCGCCCTCGAGATACGACAGGTCGACAAAGCCCATCAGCCCCGTGCGGTAGCCGACCGTCACAAGAATGATATCCGACTGCTTTGTGACAAAGTTCCTGCCGTCATACAGCGGGTCGACAGTACCGCCCCAGCCGTAGGCGCCGCCGTGGAAGAACACCATGACGGGCTTCTTCTCGGTAGGGTCTGCCTGATTCTTCCAGAGGTTGAGATACAGACAGTCCTCGCCCTGCGGATAGTAGGAGGCTTGCTCGGACGGCCATTCGGTCTGGATCGGCGATTTGCCGTTGTAATAGGCTTCAAAAACATCGGTGCAGTCCTCAGCCGCTTCGGGCGCTTTCCATCTCAGCTCTCCGA
>CADAUE010000193.1 GCA_902790985.1 uncultured Ruminococcus sp. | reverse complement strand
GGCTACGGTTACCGGGATGATGATTTCTTCTTTACCTTGATTCGCTATCTTTCTATTCCTTCTGTTCGCTCGTCCCACAAAAATACGTGAAGAACCTTTTTTGTTCTCTTCGCGGGATCTTCTCGTTTTTTATCGCTCTGGCTATTTATTGACTAATCGCATAAATATCCTTGATTTTTTTGGGTCATCATGCTATACTGCAATCGTTTCAGAGAAATAATTATCAAAGACGAACGAAAGGAAGTAAATAACATGAAAAAGAGAATCGTATCTATTTTATTGATCGCTGTTTTGATCGCTTCCGCATGCACCGTGTTCGCGGCTTGCGGCAAGAAGGCGGATACCAAGGCTACCACCGCCCCCACCACAGCGGCTGCCACCGTCGCGACTACCGCTCCCACAACAGCTAACGGCACCGCTCCCGCGGCTGCTGATAATAACGCCGACAAAACCGCTCCCGTGGACAGAAATGTCGAAGACAGCGATATCGAGGGCGAAGCCAACACCGGCGCTACCTCCTCAGAGTACAACGGCAACACCACCATGACCATGCAGCAGGCGATGGACGCGGTCGTCAGTCAGATCGGTCTCGCAGATGGGCAGTTCGCAGAGTATGACGGCAGAATCATCATCCCCGACGGTTCCGTATGGCATAACGTTATCATCCTCGACAAAGACGGCGAATTTGTAAGCTCCTACTACATTTCCGATACCACCGGTGAGATCAAGACCGTCAATGAAATGAATGCGTACGCTTATCGCGACCAGCAATAATCAACAGAAGCCATTAGAAAACAGCGCTCCCGTTTCCGGCGGAAGCGCTGTTCTTTTGTCGGGAACATCCCGAAATCGTTATTTATACTAAAGGATCAGTATTAGTTTACAGCTTTGACAGCACCTCGCCCACCTTGTCGTGGATCACGAGGTCGGCATAGCCGTCGTAGGGCGTTTCGTCGCGGTTGATAAGGATCATGTGATCGCCGCCGTAGTAGCGCACATACGACGCCGCGGGGTACACCGTCAACGAGGTGCCCGCCACGATCAGCGTATCGGCGCGGCGGATATCGTCGAGCGCCTGCATGACCGTATCCTCGGGCAGGGCTTCTTCATACAGCACGACGTCCGGCTTGATGATGCCGCCGCAGTCGCACAGTGGAATGCCCTCGCTTTCGGCGATCTTCTCGACCCCATAGGACTTGCCGCACTTCATACAGTGGTTGCGCAGCACCGAGCCATGCAGCTCATGCACGCGTCTGCTGCCCGCCGCCTGGTGCAGCCCGTCGATGTTCTGGGTGACGACGGAGGTCAGCTTTCCCTCCCTCTCCCACTGAGCGAGCTTCAAATGCGCCTTGTTGGGTTTTGCGGTCAGACAGAGCATCTTGTCGCGATAAAAGCGAAAGAACTCCTCCGGCTTGCGCATGAAAAAAGTATGGCTGAGGATCTCTTCGGGAGGGTAATCGTACTTTTGATGGTACAGCCCGTCCGCAGAGCGGAAGTCGGGGATGCCGCTCTCAGTCGAGACCCCTGCCCCGCCGAAGAAAACGATCCGGTGCGAATGGTCGATGATATCTTTCAGCTTTTCAAAATCAGTCACGGTAGGATCCTCCCTTGTTTTTGTCAACTCTTTGCATAGAGCATGAAAAAGCATATCGTTTCCGATATCCCTATTATAGCGCATAAAAAAGGCAGGGACAACCCCTGCCGGAAAAATCTCCGCAAATCGTTTTATTCTGAGAACACAGTTCTCGCGTCGTTCGATTTTCGGTATAAAACACTCCGTCGCCAGAGCACTATTTTCGGCACTACAGGGCTTAACTTCCGTGTTCGGGATGGGAACGGGTGGACCCCCTGCGTCATCAACACCAACTGTGTTCTTTCTGAGAACAGTTGCTATTATAGCACCACATTCTCAAAAATGCAAGTATTTTTTTACAATTTTTTAATAAATCTTAAATTTTCGTATTATTTCATAGTTTTATTTGACTATCCGCGCTGATTTGAGTACAATGGATATATGTGATTTTAAACATAAACGAGGTGTTACTATGAAACGTATGTTATCTATCGTTTTGTCCCTATGCATCCTGCTCTCCTGCGCCGCGCTTTTCTCCTCCTGTAACCTCAAAGCGAGCGGAGAGTATCCCGTCACCGTAGGCGGTATCGTCATCGAGAAAGAGCCGAAGAACATCGTCGTGCTCAACGACGTTCTCGCGGATATCATCTCCTACATCGGCTATGACATCAAGATGGTCGGACGAGCGGAGGAGTGCGACCAGGACTTCCTCTACGTCGTCCCCACCGTCGGCAAAGCCGCCGCGCCGGACATCGCCGCGATCAAGGCGGCAGGAGCCGATCTGGTCATCGCGGACAGCACGATGGGCGTCGATCTGAGAAGCAACATCGAAGCCGAGGGCATCCCTGTGCTGACGCTGTACCTCCCCACCGATGAAGCTTCTCTCGAAAAGCTCTATACCGACCTCGGCACAGCCTTGGGCGGTAAGACGACCGGCAGCGAAAAGGGCGCCAAAAGCTATAAGGGTCTGCTCGATATGCTCGGCACGATGAACACCGCTACCTCTAATGTCTCGAGATCGGTCGCGTATCTCTATCTGAACGAGAACAACGAGCTTTGCAGCTTTGTCAAAGGCTCGCTCGAGTACAAATTCTTCAACTACAACGGCAATACCAACGTTCTGCAAAACCTGTCCGAACCTGCCGTCAATACCTACGAGCTGCGTTTGAACACGCCGAGCTACCTCTTCTGTGACAACGAAGCCGTCGTCAGCTTCATGAAAGCCGAAGAGAATTGCAGCCACCTCACCGCTCTGGCTGAAAACAAGGTCTGCGTGATCCCGATGAAGGCGTTCAAGCGTTTCGGCACCTCCACCGAGAACGCGGTGTACCGGATGCTGAGCTTCATCGAAAAGGACGGTAAGGCTACTCCCGACCAGTCAAATGCCGCAACTACTGCCGCCGCTCCTGCCGAGACCGCTGCCGCTCCCGCGGCGACAACAGCCGAAACTGCCGCTCCCGCGGCAACACAGGGCGAAGACGTCATCACCTACAGCGCCCAGACCGAATAACCAAACCCTTTCAGCCCTCCTCGTGAGGGCTGTTATTCTGCCTAACCGCAGTTCCTCAACTACAAAAGCCCTTCCTCTCGGAAGGGCTTTACTGCTATTGATGTATCACTCGCTGACGGTGACGGTACGTGTCACACGGGTCTTGAGATTGAAGTCGTCCGTGATCGTGTAGGACAAGTAGTAGACGCCGGGCTTGTCGGTGATCACCTGACCGGCTATCTTGACGCGGTCGGTGATATCGTTGCCACAGATATCGGCGGCGGAGATACCCTCCATCGGGTCAAACCGCTGACCTTTTTTCAGCTCTCTGTCCTCCGCGCCCAGAAGCGTCGGCATCTTGCCGAGATAGGGATTCCCCTCGGTATCGTCGGTCGGATCCCAGACCGCGTCGAGCGGGATCTTCACCGCGGCGGGCTTGCCGAGTGGATCGGCGTTCGCGTCAGCGTCGATGACATGGATAGGCGTGTTGATATCACAGTTGCGCATGATCCAGTAGACGTCCGAAACCATCATACGCACACAGCCCTGTGACGCGGGTTCGCCGAGCTTGTTGAACTCGTCCGCTTCGAGCGAATCATGCGTCGCAACCTTGTAAGGGACGCTGTGGAAGAGGAAATCATCCTTGAAGCCCGAGACGAACATGCCGTAAACGTCGTCGTAGAGCGGATGCCACGGCTCCTGGAAGTAGATGGAAAAATCGCCGGTGATGGTGGTGAACTCGCCGCCCTTGCCGCAGGAGCAGACCATCGCTCGAACGGGCACAACAAACTCGCCCTTATCATCCTTGGTGTAGACGGTAACGGTATTGGTGCGGCGGTTGACGGTGATGCTGTAGATGTCGCGATCGCCTTTTGCGACGTTCGCGGCAAGCACCTCTTCATTCGCCTTGATCGCGG
>CADAUE010000192.1 GCA_902790985.1 uncultured Ruminococcus sp. | reverse complement strand
CGATGCGGCCGCTCTCGTCGCCTTCGGACGTGACGCAGGCTGTCACGACGCGCTGAACGACTGCACGCATGATGTGCCTCCTCATAGGTACGGCAAGTTTTCGTGACGCGGCATACCGCTCCTTGTACTGCTGAAGACGGTTCAGAAATCCGTTGTTGGAGCAATCATGACTGCGGTGACAGATCCGTACCGGAAAACAGTATAAAACGATTGCCGCAGACCGTCAATACATCGCGAAATATAAACGAATAGCGTTTTTTCTGCGTGCGTGCGTGTAATCGGATCCGGAATGATAGATTCGGTTATGATAAACCAACTGCTACTCGGGGTGCTTTTTTGAAGCGAGTTTCATATTGACGAACGGTCGGTTAACCGAAATAGTAGAGAGGAAAGAAGGGATGAACATGATGTTGCAATCCATGCTGCGAGAGAAGAACATGTCCATGTAAGTTGTTCAACGGATCCCTCCTTCAGTAAAGATCGCGCAACCTCCGGGCCCGGATGATCGCATAAAGAAAACGTCCGGGGCTGTCTGCCTCAGACGTTTCTATGCTTGTATTATAGCACGGTCATTTCCTGATGGGAAGGATCAAAACCGTATCATTTTGCGATCAAAACCGTATCAAAACCATATCAAAACCGTATCAAAAACATATCATTTTCGTATCAGAAACGTATCACGGGCGTCAGAAGGCCACTTTTGGGCGGTTTTTCCGCCAGAATCGCGACTTTAACGCGCATTTTTGTTCAAACAGCTTGACGCCATAGGGCTTTCCGTGCTATATTTCGTTGGCAGCATAATATAATTGGTTCGACAATTGCAGCCACACCTCGTTTCACGGAAGGACGGATTCGGAATGAAAAAGCTTTTGACCACTCTCCTCCTGATCTCAGCGCTCCTGCTGTGTTTTGTCTCGGTCTGCGCTGAAAGCGCCGACGCCCCCCTCACCGGCACCTGTGGCGCGAACGGCGACAACCTGACCTGGACGCTGGACAGCAACGGCCTGTTATCCATCAGCGGCACGGGCAGCTTCAATACGGAAGGCATTCCCGCTGAATTCTATCAGGACGTTGTGAAGGTTTATTACGGAAGCGGCGTCACTGACATTCCGCCCAGCGAATTCTCCTATTGGTATAAGCTGACCGAATTTGCTGTTGATCCTGAAAACCCAAATTATACTGCTGTTGACGGAGTCCTGTATAACAGAGCAAAGACCGCACTGATCGAATGCCCCACCGCAAAAACAGGCACACTTACCATCCCTGAAGGGGTCATCATAATCGAAGATGACGCCTTCATCGGCAGCTTCCTCTCGTCCGTCACACTTCCCAGCTCACTGGAGACTATCGGAGATCAAGCGTTCTGGAACAGCAAGATCACCGAGATTACTCTGCCGGAACATTACAGTAACTATCAGGCGTCTGTTTTCAACGGCTGCGATTATCTGACCGCGTTCCATGTATCTACGAACAATCCAAATTATGCCGCTGAAAACGGTATCCTCTATTCCAAAGACAAGACGACACTGATACGCGTGCCCGGCGGCTACAGCGGCAGCCTGACAACAATCCCGGGGATAACAGCCATTTACGCGAGCGCGTTCCAGCGCTGTGAATCTCTGACTGCTGTTACACTCTCGGAAGGGATAAAAGCTATCGGCAATGATGCGTTCGCCGATTCCGGAGTTCAGAGCGTATTCCTGCCGCGTTCCCTCACGACGATTGTTACCGACGCTTTCAAGTATGCGGATCATCTGACGCATGTCGAATATGCCGGGACCACGGAAGAATGGAGCATGGTCAGCATTTCCGCCGGCAACGATTTGCTTCTGTTCAACACCATACATTGCACCGATGGCGATATCGCGTCCCAGCCGCTGACGGGCTCTATTGGCGACGGTATTGCCTATTCACTGACGTCGGACGGCACCCTGACCGTCAGCGGCGCGGGGACCTGGGAGAACATGGCGTTTTTAGATAATCAGCAGATCATTCACGTAGTTTTGTCTGAAGATGTCACAGAGATTGGCGAATTCGCTTTCCAGGGATGCCAAAACCTGGTAGATATCCGTATCCCGGTTTCAGTCACAAGAATCTGTCTGGGAGCCTTTGAAGGATTCAACTCCCCAATTGATATCTATTATGCTGGCACGGAAGAAGATTTCAACAGCATTATAATTGAAGTTGGGAACAACATCCTCTCTTCTGCTGTCGTCCACTACCTCGGCGAATCACAGCTCCCTGCCCCGGTCATTTCAAACTTGATCACCGGCAGCACCATCGGCAGGGATGTAAGCTTCGAATATCATTGCGCCGAGGGC
>CADAUE010000191.1 GCA_902790985.1 uncultured Ruminococcus sp. | reverse complement strand
TGGCTCGGTCTGTGCAACCCCGAGCTCGCTTCCTTCATCACCGACCGCATCGGTTCCGGCTGGCTCAAGGATATGAGCAAGATGGATAAGCTCGACGCGCACATCAACCCCGACGCTGTCAAGGAATTTAACAAGATCAAATACGCGAAGAAGAAACAGCTCGCCGCCTATGTCAAGAAGATGGACGATATCGAGATCAACCCCAAGTTCATCTTTGACATCCAGGTCAAGCGTCTGCACGAGTATAAGCGTCAGCTGCTGAACGCCTTCTCGATCATGTGGATCTACTTCCGCATCAAGAGCGGTCAGCTGCCCGATTTCCAGCCGACCTGCTTCATCTTCGGCGCAAAGGCCGCTCCCGGCTATAAGAGAGCGAAAGCCATCATCAAGTATATCAACGAGATCGCGAACCTTGTCAACAACGATCCCGACACCAAGGATAAGCTGCAGGTCGTATTCGTATCTAACTACAACGTTTCCTATGCTGAGAAGCTGGTCGTAGCGGCGGATATCTCCGAGCAGACCTCCACCGCGGGTACAGAGGCTTCCGGTACCGGTAACATGAAGTTCATGTTCAACGGCGCTGTGACCCTCGGCACCTACGACGGCGCGAATGTTGAGATCGCTCAGCAGGCAGGCGAAGAGAACGAGTATATCTTCGGCGGCAGAGTCGAGGATATCGAGCGTCTGAAGAAGGAAGGCTACGACGCGAGAGCGCTGTATAACTCTAACCCGATGATCAAGCGCGTGGTTGACACCCTGATCGACGGCACCTTCAACGACAACGGCGCCCAGGGCGAAGGTTCCTTCGCCGAGCTGCACAACTCGCTCATCAACGGCACCAACTGGCACCATGCCGACCATTACTTCCTGCTCTATGATCTGCAGGATTATGTCGCGAAGAAGCTGCAGGCGAACAACGATTACAAGGATCGTATCGCCTTCGGTACCAAGTGCCTCAAGAACATCGCTCACTGCGGCACCTTCAGCTCCGACCGCACCATCCTCCAGTACGCGGAAGAGATCTGGAAAGTAAAATAATCACGCGCGCGTGTTTGTTCCGCCTTTTGCGAACGATATCTTGACTGACGCTCCCTGAACGGCGGGTCAAGAACAGATCCTTTCAATTGTCATTGCGAGCCGTCAACTGACGTCGCGGCAATCTCAACTGAATAAAAACCGAACTGCCCCGAGCGATCGGGGCAGTTTTTGCATCTATCAGCGTATATTTTTGAAAAGCACTTGACTTTTACCCTGCGTCAAAGTGTAATATAAGGGAGAAATCAGGTGATCGTATGAAAATCAAAACGGTATGTGAGCGCACGGGGCTGTCCGACAGAGCGATACGGTTATATATCGAAAACGGACTGCTCGCGCCCGATAAAACCGAAAACTATACAGGCAGGCGTTCCTTTGACTTCTCCGAGGACAGTACGCATAGCTTTTCGGTCGGAGCGTTTGAGTTCATAAAGGATTGGCATGAGGTCAAAGATTTTTACTGGGAAAACCCTCCGTTTGACGAAAATACGGATATTATGTTCAAGGAAAACGGAACGATCACATTAAAGGATAAGACCTATACCTATGACGGCAAGGAGGTCACCGAACCGCCCGAGCCGCCGCTACAGGCTTAATGAACGCAGAAAACGCCCTTCCTCTCGGAGGGGCGTTGTTAATGATCAGCCTTCCCCTCAAGGGGAAGGCTTTTTATATCACATAATTATCCGCGGTCTCGGTGCGGGTCAGGTCGGCGATCGTGATACCGTCGAAGTACTTGTTGGTCATGTCGTAGAAGCCCTTCCACATCTGCAGGGTGCGGCATTCCGCGGCACGCTCGCAGGGCTCTGCCTCGGGCGAGAGACACGCGACGGGGGCGAGATCGCCCTCGGTCAGGCGCAGTACCTCGCCGACGGTGTATTTTTCGGGCGCGCGGGTCAGCTTATAGCCGCCGCCCTTGCCGTGTACGCCCTCGATCAGCTTCGCCTTGGTGAGGGTCGGGAGGATTCGCTCAAGGTATTTTAAAGAGATCTCCTGTCTTGCGGCGACGTCCTTCATCGGGATGTAAGCGCCGTTGTTGTGCTCTGCAAGGTCGATCAATACGCGCAGGGCGTAGCGGCCTCTGGTAGATACCATCATGATTATCACCCTTCTTTTATCAACGGTCATTGCGAGGGCATAGGCTCCCTTTCCTAAGGGAGCTGGCGCACAGCGCCTGAGGGTTCCCCGCGGCAATCTCAACCGATTAAAATCAATACTATTATACTACAAACACGGTAGGTAAATCAAGTATATCTTTTACACTTTACACTTTTTCTTTTTTCATATA
>CADAUE010000190.1 GCA_902790985.1 uncultured Ruminococcus sp. | reverse complement strand
CTTTTGGATTGAATAAAGATATCAATAGTTAACGCTTGCAACTCTATAAAAGGGTCGCAAGCGTTATTTTTATAGCGATGTATATTAATCGGGTGCGGGCAGCGCCCGCCATTAACTCCTCACTCCTAACTCCTCACTCTACAAAGACTCCTCACTCCTAACTCACTAAACTGCTTGACTTTATCTCCCGAAAATTGTACACTATAAGGTAGCTGTCAAATACAGCAAATAATATTGTTCGCCATAGCCAGTGGCGACAAGGAGGTAACCATGAAGAATACGGAAAAAACAATGGAAAAACTGGTCGCTCTGTGCAAGGGCAGAGGCTTCGTCTATCCCGGATCTGAGATCTACGGCGGCCTTGCGAACACCTGGGACTACGGTCCCTTGGGCGCTCAGCTGAAGAATAATATCAAAACAGCATGGCTGAAAAAGTTCGTGCAGGAAAACAAATACAACGTAGGACTCGACTCCGCGATCCTCATGAACCCGCAGACATGGATCGCCTCGGGTCACTTAGGCGGCTTCTCCGACCCTTTGATGGACTGTAAGGAGTGCAAAACCCGTCACCGCGCCGACAACCTGATCGAGGACTTTGACGGTACCAACGTCGCCGGCTGGTCGAACGAGCAGATGATGGACTATATCAAAGAGCATGAGATCCCCTGCCCCAACTGCGGTAAATCGAACTTCACCGATATCCGCCAGTTCAATCTGATGTTCAAGACCTTCCAGGGCGTTACCGAGGACACCAAAGCCGAGCTATACCTTCGCCCCGAGACCGCGCAGGGTATCTTCGTCAACTTCGCGAATATCCAGCGCACCACCCGCAAGAAGGTTCCCTTCGGCGTCGCGCAGATCGGCAAATCCTTCCGTAACGAGATCACCCCGGGCAACTTCATCTTCCGCGTGCGTGAATTCGAGCAGATGGAGCTGGAGTTCTTCTGCAAGCCCGACACCGACCTCGAATGGTTCGACTACTGGCGTTCCTTCTGCCGCGACTTCCTCTACAGCCTCGGCATCAAGGAAGAGAACCTCCGCCTGCGCGATCATGAGAAAGAGGAGCTGAGCTTCTACTCCAAGGCGACCACCGACTTTGAGTACCTCTTCCCGTTCGGCTGGGGCGAGCTGTGGGGCATCGCCGACCGCACCGACTATGACCTTAGCCGTCACCAGGATGTTTCGGGCAAGGATCTCTCTTACTTCGATCCCACCGACAACACCCGCTATGTCCCCTACGTCATCGAGCCGTCGCTGGGCGTCGAGCGTCTGTTCCTCACCGTCATGACCGAAGCGTACGACGAGGAGCTGGTCGACGAAGCAAAGAACGACACCAGAGTCGTGTTAAGACTGCATCCGTTCCTCGCTCCCTTCAAGGCAGCCGTCCTGCCCCTTTCTAAGAAGCTGGGCGAGCAGGCTTCCGCTCTCGCGGATGAGCTTTCAAAGAGCTTCTCCATCGACTATGACGACGCCGGCTCCATCGGCAAGCGTTATCGCCGTCAAGACGAGATCGGCACGCCGTTCTGCGTCACCTACGACTTCGAATCCCTCGAGGATAACTGCGTGACCGTCCGTGACCGCGACACCATGCAGCAGGAGCGCGTAGCGATCGCCGACCTCGAAGCCTATATCGCTGAGAAGATCAAGTTCTGAGCGTTCGGATAACTGATAGGTATCATCCGAACCGCGGTTTCGGCGGTAGATGAAACCCTTTTGTTCGGTTGAGATTGCCACGGAGCTAAAGCTCCTCGCAATGACTATTTGAAAAATATAGAAAAATCCCCTTACGGACATCGAAACCGTAAGGGGATCATTTTATAATACAATATTATATATGCAGCAGCGCCGTTGCGATACCGAAGTACACGATCAGCGAGATCGCGTCGACGATCGTCGTAATAAACGGCGACGCCATGACGGCGGGGTCAAAACCGATCTTCTTTGCGATCATCGGCAGGGTACAGCCGACGAGCTTGGCGATAAAGATGGTGACGACCATCGTCAAGCACACCACGAACGCCACCAAGAAGGTGATATGATCGTTGTGGAGCACCAGTCTGTCAAAGAGCATGAGCTTCAAAAAGTTCACGATCGCGAGGCTGACGCCGCACAAAAGCGCGACGCGGCTCTCTTTGAAGATGACCTTGAAGATGTCCTTGAACTCGATCTCGCCCAGCGAGAGCGCACGGATGACGGTGACCGAAGCCTGTGAACCCGAGTTACCGCCGGTGTCCATCAGCATGGGGATGAACGCCGTGAGGAACACCGCGCCGGACGCCGCCAAAGCGTCCTCGTAGCCCGTGATGATCATACCCGTAAAGGTCGCCGATACCATGAGGATCAA
>CADAUE010000189.1 GCA_902790985.1 uncultured Ruminococcus sp. | reverse complement strand
ATTGTCGTCAAAACCGCCCATATGCCAACGGATCGCCATCGCTTCTTCGAGCTTCAGGCGCATGAAACGCTCGATCAGAAAAACGCTTTTTTCACCGTGACCGTAAGGGAAGCTATCCTCGATCATATAATAAGGGACTTTCTCCCACTGACCGGTTTCTTCATTCTTGACGTTACGGGTAGAGGTTTTATAAAACTGCGCCTTACAAAGATCATGCAGCAGCGCACAGATCGCGAAGCTCTCCATGCTGTCGGTCTCCTCGTCAAAGTGTTTCTCTACCAAAGTATTGAACACGCTGACAGAATGCATGACCAGTCCGTTTTCACACGCGCAGTGGTACTTGGTGCTGGCAGGAGCAGTAAAGAAATCGGTTTTTTGGATCCATTCCAACAGCTCCGCAGAGCCCTTTCGTGAAATGTTCTCCGTGTAGATCTTAATGAATTCATCTTTCGCAGACATCATAACAGTACCTCATATACATAAAATCAGTTGAGATCGCCACACCGTCTACAGACAGTTCACGATGACAAATTATAAAAGCTCTTCGTTGTAAACAGCACGCGAGCCGCCGATGAATTTCGCTCTGGTTCTGGCAGAAGCGACAAACGCCTCGCCGATCTTTTTTTGGGGCAGTCTTAACGGAACAGCAGTTTCTTTCAGATGCATACCGATCAGCGTACCGCCGATATCGACCCCGGCATCCGCTTTGATATGCTCCACCAGCACGGGATCTTCAAAACGAGCATAAGCGGTAGTAGCGCTGCTGCCTCCCGCTTTCGGCTGAGGAACGGCGTTGACGATCGGGATATTGCATTTTTCCGCAAGCGCGCGTTCAACGACCAGAGCACGGTTAAGATGCTCACAGCACTGAGCCGCTAAAAAAATCCCCTTTTCCTTCAGCATATCAAAAAAGCCGTCATAGATCGCCGCGGCTACGTCCATGCTGGAATGGGTGCCGATCCTGTCGCCGCCGACCTCGCTGGTCGAGCATCCGAGTACGACGATCGATCCCTCATGCAATTTCGCGGTTTCGATCAGCTGTGTAAAAACCGCATTGGTATCCTTTGTGATTTGTTCAAACATCATATCAAGTCCTATACATCTTAAGATAATACTATCATACCAAATAATCCGCAGAATAATATTCTCATACAGATAAATAAAAGAAAAAGGGCATCACACGGATGCCCTTGATCAAACCAGGATTATTCAGCTTCCTCAGCAGCCGGAGTTTCTTCGGCAGCAGGAGTCTCCTCTACAGCTTCCTCAGCGGCAGGAACGTCCGCTACAGCTTCTTCAGGAGCGGGAGCTTCAGCCGGCTCCTCAGCGGGGATCTCGTCCTCGAGATCACGGATCACAGGCTCAGCGTCGGGCTCTACGACCGCAACGACCTCATCCTCTTCCTCGATAACAGGGGCGACAGGCTGTGACTCGGGAAGCAGTGCGCGGATAGAGAGGCTGACACGCTTCTTTTCGAAGTCGATACCGGTGATCTTAGCCTCGACCTCATCGCCGACAGCCAGCTCATCAGCAGGCTTTTCGATACGCTTGTTGGAGATCTGAGAGATATGGATCAGACCATCGATACCGGGAATGATATTCGCGAAAGCGCCGAATGCGGTCAAGCCGACGATCTTTGCCTTGACAACCGTACCGACAGGATAGTCCTTCTCGAGGATGACCCACGGATTGTCCTCAGTCTTCTTATAACCGAGAGAGATCTTCTTGGTCTCGGTGTTGATATCCTTGATATAAACTTCTACGGTATCGCCTACATTGACGACCTCGCTCGGGTGTTTGATCCTCAGCCAGGACAGCTCAGAGATATGGATCATACCCGATACGCCGCCGAGATCAACGAACGCGCCGTAGGAAGTCAAAGTGCGAACAACGCCGGTATAGACCTTACCGACCTCACAGTTCTCCCAGAACTCTGCACGCTTAGCGGCAAGCTCGTCACGGAGAACGCTCTTGATAGAGCCGATGATCTTTCTTCTTCTGCCGCGCTGAGACAGCTCGATCAGACGGAACTTGACCTCTTGACCCTTAAGAGCCTCGAGATCAGCGCCGCGCTCCATCGTAGCCTGGGACGCGGGGATGAATACGCGAATGTCGTTAGCGACAACGATCACGCCGCCGGAGACGACCTCTGTCACGATACCGGTGAGGATCGCCTTCTCGTCATAAGCCTTCTGCAGCTCATCGAATCCCTTCTGGGCGTCGACTCTGCGTTTAGAGAGCATGATGGTACCCTCAACGTCGTTGGTTTTCATAATCAGCAGTTCTACACGATCGCCGACCTTGACAACTTCATCGGCGCTCTGAATCGGAGTGGATGATAACTCGTCAAATGGGATAAAG
>CADAUE010000188.1 GCA_902790985.1 uncultured Ruminococcus sp. | reverse complement strand
CGTCAACGACGCGCTTGACGATAATATTCGGCTTCATTCACTTCACACCTTTCCTGCAAGCAGTCCTCAACCCCGCGTTCACAAGGCGCTTCTGCAAGCATATCTATCTCATCACTGTCTCGACCGGGTTCACTATTCGCCTGATCGAAACGGTACGTGATTCTTACACCGCGCGATCAACTTTCGCCTCCGCACGAGCAACTTTTGCCGCCGCGCAAATGACCTTGCGCCACCGCGCGGACGACATTCTGACACTGTGTCAGTAAATATAATATACATCCATTCTGACACAATGTCAATATATAATTTATGAATTTTTTATTTCGTACCATCAACAAAGAAAACCCGCAAAGAGTCGTACACCGTTCATGTAACGCTCCCTGCGGGACATTTCTATTTTATCAGGCTATATGCGATCCATCTTCTCAAGCAAGAGACGGCTGATCATTCCGTTATTCAGACTTGCAAAGCTATGGTTCGGTTTATGTACTGTATGGTATCTTACCGCTTCTCAGCTGCGGCTCAGATAATACGCCGCCTTCGCCGCATACATCGAACGGTCGGCTTTTTTGACAAGCTCCTCCGCTGTCAAGCCCTGATAATCCTTCGCGTGAGCACAGCCGGGAGAGATACTCAGAGAGAACTTCTTCTTTTCCTCTGACCACTTCTTCGTTTCTTCCTCTAAGAGCGCAAAGACCTCCTGCGTCTTCTCTTCCTCCATATGCGTCACAACGACAAACTCGTCGCCGCCGACCCTGTAGCATTTGCCGTCGTTCCCGACGGCTTTCTGGATACAGCGCGCGGCTCCTATGATCAGCTCGTCGCCCGCGTCGTGTCCGTAGGTATCGTTGACCGTCTTTAAGCCGTTGATATCAAAAACGAAAACCGTAAAGGCTCTGGGCAGCGAGGGCATCTTGCTGTACCACTCTATATCCTTCATGTACGCGTAACGGCTGTACACGTCGCACATCGCGTCCTTCATCAGCTGTTCGTCCGCCGTCATCTTGTAAAACTCGGCGTAATGGATAAACATGAGCGCAACGCCGATCGTCATGGCGACATAAGCCGTTCTGAACTCTCCGCCGAGCACCTCCTGCATACCGATTCCGACGAGCAGCAATACAAACACAGAGATCGTCGAGAACCTGTTCCGCTTGCGGTATGCCAGACCGAAGATCAAGAACTCTGCCGCCGTCAAAAAGATCACCGCGAGATAGATCGCGACATACACGCCGTACAAGGGACCGTGTACATAGCGATGATGATCGTCGATTTGGATCATCAAGCCATTGAAGCAGGTGGCTATCTGCCATACCGTATTGCCGATAAGAACGCCTATCAGCACCTTGTACCAGCGGTTGCGCAGCTTCATCTGCGCCACGATCGCTCCTCCCGCCATCGGCGTGAGGATATAGTCAAGACACTTCACTGCCTCGAGCGCCCACACGGGAATCGCTTCATTGCCGCTGAACTGGACCCCGAGCCATTCCGCAAAGGAAGACAGGATGATGATCCCATATGTCAGATAGAACAATCGCTTGTCCTCATGAGATATCCAGCTGCTCTCATGTACCAAGACGCACAGAACGATCAATGCCATCCAACAGAGGATCATCAGTACCGTATAATAGCTCACCATGCCGCGATCCCTCCTGTCTGATGACGCTTGACAAATCAGAAGTTTATCAAATGAATCAATAGAATTATATCTATATTCCAATTATTTCGCATTTCACGACACATTTCAAGGGGGTGTACCAGAAAGTCACACCTAATTTTTTACAATCATTGTTGCGTTTATCCCTAAAATTATGTAAACTATTAATGTGATCATTACGTTAGGGTGACACGAATGACCCAAGCCGCGGTTTTGACGTCATATTCCTGTCATTCCGACATCAAGGAGCTATACAAAATGAGTCAGCTTTTTGCAGAAACCCTGAAAAAACTAAGGCTTGAGAAGGGCTTGAACCAGCGCCAGCTGGCAGAGCGGCTGTATATCACCCGCTCCTCGGTCAACCGCTGGGAAAACGGCAGTCGTCTGCCTGACGCCGCCATGCTTTTCAGGCTCTCCGAGGTATTAGGCGTCGATATCAATCTCCTGTTCACCGTCGCGGCGGAAAGCGACAGCTCTCCCAACGTCATCATGCTAGACGATAACAAGATCGTTCTCAACGGCGGTCTGGCGATATTGGAGGACGTCATACCGACCGCCTCGGTGACAGGCTTCACCAAGCCCGCAGACGCGCTCGCCTACGCCAAAGCCAACCGCGTCTCGCTCGCCTTTTTGGATATCGAGATGGGCAGAGTCAGCGGTCTTGACGTCTGCCGCGAGCTGCTCAGCATCAATCCCCGCACCAAC
>CADAUE010000187.1 GCA_902790985.1 uncultured Ruminococcus sp. | reverse complement strand
TTAATCAATGTTTGTCTACGAAAAGCAATTGCAATATCCGGTCAAGATCAAAAACCCCAACCCCGCCCTCGCAAAGCTCATCATCACACAGTACGGGGGCCCCGACGGTGAACTGGGTGCGTCGATCCGTTATTTGTCACAGCGATTTTCAATGCCGTTGCCGGAGCTGAAAGCGACGTTGACCGACATCGGCACCGAAGTCCCTCCTTGATTCAAAATTTTTTGATTTTGCTCAAAATCCTCGATTTCAGCCTTGCCTTTGAGGATCTTTGCCTGCCATTTTTCGGGGATGAGCTTTAGGTGAACGTCGATCGTCCTGTCCTTGTGAACATAGATCTTATCTATGATATTGCGGTAGAAAATGTCGTCCCACTCCTCCCCTACGCTCAGCGCGTTGATGTACTCTGTGATGGTGGCGATGATCTGCGTCTTATCGGCAATCATGTCGCGATTTGCCTTTTCCTTACTGAGTTTGCTTAATAACTCAGCATGCTCCGCGTTCAGCCGCTCGCATGCTTTCTTGTACTCCGATGTCTCAATATCACCCGACAGGCACATGTCGAGGAGCTTTTCCTTTTTCGCTTCGACCTTGCCGATCTCGTTCTCAAAATACTCCACGTTATTCTTATCGGCGCAGACGCGCAGCACCTCGTCTACCGTACCGAGAACCGCGTCGAGCAGTTCTTCTCTGTTGCCCATCACATCGTTGATGATGTGCTTGAGGATCAGCTTGATGTCAGTATCGCGCAGATTGATCGTATCGCAGCCGACCGTTTCACCGTTTTCGAGCGTACGGGGCTTGCCCTGACGGTTCTTGGTGATACAAGTCCAGTTCTCATACTTGGTACCGTTCGGACATTTCTTCTGCGAATGGACGAAGGTTGCGCCGCACTCGGCGCAGATGATCTTACCGGACAGCGCGTAACGATTGGCAAAGCCGTTCTTGGTGTAGTGCATATCGTGTCGGCGCTGCAGCTCGCGCTGTGCCGCTTCAAAACGCTCGCGCGGGATGATCGCCTCGTGATGATCCTTGATGACGACATAGTCCAGCTCACCCTTGTTGGCTTTCTTTTTGTGGGAAAGGTAGCTCAGCGTGTAGGTTTTCTGCTGTACCAGATCACCGCAGTATTTCTCGTTTTTCAGCACGCGGAGAATGACCGTGTATGACCATTCCTTCATGAAGCGCGAGGTCTTGATCCCCGCTTCGCGCAGTTCGTTGGCGATCACATGACAGCCCTTTCCCTCGTCGAGGTACTTGTGGTAGATCAGTCGGACGATCTCCGCGCCTTCCTCATTGACGATCAGCTTACCTTCCCGGACGTCATAACCGAGCATATCGCGTCCGAATACCACACCCTGCTCCATCCTTCTGCGCTGTCCCCATTTTGTGCGCTCGGAGGTCTTTCTGCTTTCCTCCTGCGCGAGCGACGCCATCATCGCGAGGCGGAATTCATGGTCGGGCTGATCGGTGTCGATGTTGTCGTTCAGGAAGATCAACCGGATACCGTATTCCCTCAGCTCGCGTGTATAGGCAATGCTGTCGAGCAGGTTACGGGCAAATCGCGAGACCTCTTTAGTGATGATCAAATCGAATTTGCCGTCCTTGCCGTCTTTGATCATGCGGTTGAAGTCCTCGCGTTTGAAGGTATTGGTGCCGGTGATGCCCTCGTCCACATAGATTTCGTACAGCTCCCATAAGGGATTGCGGTCGATGTACTCGTTAAAATATCGCTGCTGACTTTCAAGCGAATTCGCTTGGTCGAGCTTATCGGTCGACACGCGGCAGTAGGCTGCGACGCGTATGACTTCTGTTTCTTTTTTCATAATCGTTGCCTCCTTTAGCAACACAGTATACTCTATTATTTTGAAAAGTCTATATATGTTTTCGGAGCGGCCGAATCAGCCGCCCCGATATACTGAATCAATCATCGCTTCGTGACGTCCCCGCCGTTGTACTGCGTTTTATTTAAATGCTTACTCATACAAAGGCGGGACGGGATGCAACGTCACGTTGCTCTCTTAATACATTCCTCACACTGTTTTTGGTCAAGGATTCCTTTCTCTTTCAACATGAGGAAGATCGCCTTTTTGATTTGATTTTCCAAATCTTTGCATACAGTGATCTGTTCGGGTTTTTCGGTCAATACGATCTGCGTTTTCACGATCATCACCTGACCAATCCTATGCTGAATCAGAAATACTTATGCTGTCATCAGTCCTTTCGCGTTGTTATCGATCATGCAATAATATGTTGTGTTTATCAATTATTCAATCATCCTTTCATTATTATTTACATTGACATAATAAATCCTTCGTCCTCATCATCGTAAAAGTCATCGTCGTATTCATCCTCGTCGAACACTTCACGGAGGATTTCTTCCCTCTGAGAAT
>CADAUE010000186.1 GCA_902790985.1 uncultured Ruminococcus sp. | reverse complement strand
CGGGAAGCTCTCGACTCGGTGATCTTCTTCGCGCCGGTGTCTAATTCACGCTCGATATCCTCGAGGTCGCGGACCACGCCCGCCAGCTCTGTCAAACACGCATTGTACTCCGCGCTCAGGCGCACCTTGTCGTTCTGGACGTTGGTCAGCTCGGCGCGCGTACCGATCAGATCAGCCTCCGCCTTGCCATACCGGCTCTCGGCTTCGGTGAGCTTCTCGGCGGCGTTCTTCGCCTTGGCGGACAGCTCAGCCGCCTCTTTACGGAGCTTGTCGATCTCGCTCTCACGGGCGAGCAGTCCCGAATTTTTCGCGCGGGAGCCGCCCGTAAAGGAACCGCCCGCGTTGATGACCTGACCGTCGAGGGTGACGACCTGGAAGCGGTAGCCGTAGCGCTTGGCGATGGCGGAAGCCACCGACAGATCCTCGGCGATGACGATACGTCCGAGCAGATTGCTTAAAATATTTTCATACTTCGGCTCGGCGGTACACAGCTCGGAGGCGATACCGATGTAGCCGTAGCAGTCGTCGAGACCTTTTTCTTCTAATTTTCTCGGTTTGATGGTGGTGATGGGCAAAAAGGTCGCTCTGCCGCCGTCGCGCTTTTTCAGCAGCTCGATGGCGCGCTTGGCGTCGGAGTCGTTATTCACGACGATGTGCTGCATTTTAGCGCCCAAGGCGACTTCCATCGCGATGTTATACTGTGACGGCACCTTGATCAGTGTGGTGACAGGGCCGCAGATACCGCCCAGCTCGCCGTTCTTTGAGGCTTTCATCACCATTTTGACGCTGTCGTAGAAGCCCGCGAAATTCGCCGACAGATCGGACAGGATCTTTGCGCGACGGGACTTTTCCTCCGCGTCAAGGCGCAGGTTCTCGGCAGTCTTTCTCTGTTCCTCACGCTTTTCGGCGCGGAATCGGAGCTTCATTTCCAAGCCGTCGATCGAGTTGCCGAGGGCGGCGATCTTCGTGTCGGCTGCTTGTATCTTCTTTTCGTAATCTTCTTTTATAGAAATAAGATCATCACGCTGAGCGCGTTTTGATTCCTGTGATTCCTTGAGTGTTTTTGCGCGTTCTTCCAGCTCTTCGATGGCGGTCGCGGCGGTGATATCCGTCACGCGGACGTCCGCCAAGCGCTGGGACAGAGAAGCGATCATCGCGGAGAGCTTTTGCAGCTCGTCGTTCGAGCGGGAGGCGTCGTTATTGATGGCGTTGAGCTCCGCGGAGGCCGCGTTATATTCGCTCTGCTTTGTCATGATGCTCTCGCGCAGGGCGTCGATCTCAGAAAGCTTACTTTCGACGACCTTTTTGATATCGACCGCGGATGTCTGCACCCTCTCGATCTCGCCGATGATACGCTCGATGTTCTCTTTGTTATGCAGGATATCGTTCTCGGCGACCGATATCTCGGCGTTCTTACCCGCGATCTGGGCTTCAAACATCGCCGACGAATTGCGCTCCTGCTCGATCTGTGAGCTGAGCATACCGTTCTTGATGTAGATCTTTTCGGTCTCGGAGGCGATGGACGAGAGCGCTTCGTCCGCTTCCTCATACTGGTTCTTCGCGACGGCGATCTTGTCCTCGTAGTCGCGCAGGACAGCGGCGCTCTTGTCGAGGGTATCGAGCCACAAGGAGATCTCAAGACCGCGCTTCTCGGCGCTGTACTCGAGGAACTTCTTCGCCTTTTCGGACTGGATACGCAGGGGCTCTACTCTGCTCTCAAGCTCAGACACGATATCGCGCAGGCGCAAAAGATTTTCTTCCGTATGGGCGAGCTTGCGCTCCGCTTCGGTCTTGCGGTAGCGATAACGCGAGATACCCGCGGCTTCTTCAAATATTTCACGTCTGTCCTCGGATTTTGAGGCGACGATAGAGTCGATCTTGCCCTGACCGATCATGCTGTAGCCGTCGCGTCCGAGACCCGTGTCCATGAACAGCTCATGGATATCTTTCAGACGGACAGCCGCCTTGTTGATCAGATACTCCGACTCGCCCGAGCGGTAATAGCGGCGCGTGACCGCTACCTCGTCGCCGCCGTACGGCAGAGAACGGTCGGAATTATCGATCGTCAGCGTGACCTCGGCGTAGCCCTGGCGCTTGCGGCGGTCGGTGCCGTTAAAGACAACATCCTCCATCTTGGAACAGCGCAGGGTCTTGGCGCTTTGCTCGCCCAGCACCCAGCGGATCGCGTCGGAAATATTCGATTTTCCTGAGCCGTTGGGACCGACGATGGCGGTGATGCCGCGGTCAAAGGTCAGTTTTCGTTTGTCGGGAAAGGTTTTGAATCCCTGTAATTCGAGAGATTTTAATAACATAGTTACCTCTGATAGGAATAATCTAAGCCTTCCCCTTGAGGGGAAGGTGCTGAGCAAAGCGAAGCGGATGAGGTGGAAGCC
>CADAUE010000185.1 GCA_902790985.1 uncultured Ruminococcus sp. | reverse complement strand
GATACCCGGGTCAAGCAATCCCGACCACATTGCGGAAAACTACGACATCTTTGACTTCGAACTGAGCGACGCGGAGATGCAGCGGATCGCGGCGATCAATCAGAATCGCCGATATGAGAATTGGTAACGAAAACTGTTATGATATACTCAGCCAATATCAACCGTTAAAAAGAACCCTACTGATATAAGTCTTGTCAGTACGGTTCTTTTGATCAAAGCAAGCGGATAGTTGGATCATTGTCAACTTATTACTTGCTATTTTGCTGTTGTAATGTATAATGAATAGTATCATTTATCATCATGATATCTAAGGTAAAGAGAAAATGTAATTACAGAAAGAGAAGTGTATTGATATGGCTAAGTATGATTTTGATTCCTATACGCTTTATGAGATCAAGAAGCGCAATGTTTATTCGGTGAAGATCCGCGTGATCCTGAAAGAACAGGTCAACGGCGATATTCTGAAACCTGCCGCCGAAAAGGCGTTCACGCGATTTCCGTATTTTTGCAGAACTGTTGCCGTAGATCAGGACGGCGGCTACATTTTTGAAGCCTGCAACAAGCCGATCGCCGTTATCAAAGGCGATGTGGCGGTCAAGCTCGGAACCGAAGAAACAAACGGTCTGCTTTTTGCCGTGAATTTTGAGGGCAACGATATCTTTTTCAACTTTGCTCATAATTTCTGCGGCGCCTGCGGAGCGATGAGATGGATCAAAGCCACACTTTGGCAGTATCTGACGGATTCCGGCTATGAGGTCGACAGTACGGGGATCATGACGGTCGACACACCGATCACTGACGAAGAGCAGGCTCAGCCGGATATTGCTTCCCTGCCTGAGGGAGAAGCGCTCGGCAATTTCAACTTTACAAACGATTCCTACATCATGATCAACGAATATATCGCAAGAATGAAGAATCCTGACGGTATCGACGGCTATTATCCTGTCAAGATCCCGAAGAAAGCCCTGATGAAATACGCGCGCGCTAACGACGGCAGTCCGAACTCTATCTTAGCGGCGCTCCTCTTCAAGATGTGTTTGAAGGCGCTTCCGGGTGAGAGCAAGTTCACCTGCGGTATTACCAACAACTATCGGGCGGATGTCGGATGTCCCGAAACCTACAGAGATATGGTCAGACAGATGTATGTGCAGTATGACGCCGGGATGAAGGATTGGTCTGTCGAAAAGCTGTCGACGGTCACCAGAAGCCGTATGTATCTTCAGATGCAGCCTGAGCTAAGCTGGGACAAATGCCGAAAGGTAGAGGAAATCCGCAGACAGATAGACGCTCAGCCTGATCTTGACAGCAAGGCCGATTACGCGGTAGAGAACAGTCCAACTACGCATGGCGTCCCGGCAGCGTTCAATATCAGTTATGTGGGAAGAATTGAATGGGGCGGACTGGCTGCATATATCGACGGTGTTTATACGTTCACGGTCTCGCATCTTATGATCGAGGTGAACGCGACGGAAGAGGACTTCTGCCTCAGCTTCCAGACGCTCCGCAAGGATGACAAGTATTTGAAAGAGTTTCTTGAAGTGCTCGATGAAGAGGGGGTCGCGTATTCTGTCGGGGAACTCATGGATAGAAAGATCCCTGCGATCATATTGCCTTGATCCGTGATCAACACAGAATAACGAAACGATCCCAATCATATTACGGAGAACTACGTTGTCTTTGACTTCGAGTTGAGCGATACGGAAATGCAGCGGATCGCGGCGATCAATCAGAATCGCCGATATGAGAATTGGTAACAAATGACGATGAACTATTCAGCCGATATCAACGGGATAACAGTCAACGCGACGTACAGCGATACGACCGTCAACGAGGTGTTCATTCCGCTGCTCAAGCACTTGGCACAACTGCATAACGTGAAACAGCGTCGCATCCTTGTGATGCTCGCGGCGCCTCCGGGGACAGGCAAGAGCACGCTCGTCAGCTTTCTGGAACATCTGGCGAAGTCGGTCATCCCGGACAAAAGGGTGCAGGCCGTCGGCATGGACGGATTTCACCTCAGGCAGGAATACCTGCTGACGCACACGGTCGAGCTGGACGGTGAGCAGATCCCCATGGCGAGGATCAAGGGCGCGCCGATCACCTTCGATCTGCAAGCGCTGCGAACGAAGATCGAAGAGGTGGCTCAGGGGCAGATCTGTAAATGGCCGCACTATGACCGTCAGCTCCACGATCCTGTGGACAACGCGATCACCATCGACGCCGACATCGTGCTGATTGAGGGCAATTATCTTCTGCTCGATATGGACGACTGGCGCGACCTGTCCCGATTTGCGGACTACACGATCGTCCTCACAGCGGACGAGGATATGCTCCATGACGCGGGAGGACGCGGAACACTTCGTCGCGTTCAGCGATATGCCGAATGTACGCCTGTGCCTCGACAAGATGATGAAAGCGGATCTCGAGCTGAGCGTGTGAAGATCCGGAACAGGAGCATGATATGAAAAACGGAAAGCAACCGAATCCGAACGTCATCCACCCGATCAAAGGGTACGACAAAGAGAGCTACATCAAGCCCGCGATCACCAATCCCAATATCATTGTCGGTGATTTTTCCTATATCGCCGATTCTGATTTTGAAAGCCATGTGACACATCATTATGCGTGGAACGGCGATAAACTGATTATCGGCAGATTCTGTCAGATAGCCGCGGGCGTGGAGTTTGTGATGAACGGCGCGAACCATCAGATGAACGCTGTGACGACATTCCCGTTCTATACGCTGGAGGGTTGGGATATGGAGCCACCGGCAGCGACCGATATGCCGCTCAAAGGCGATACCGTCATCGGAAATGATGTATGGATCGGGCAAAACGCCGTGATCCTGCCCGGCGTTCATATCGGTGACGGAGCGATCATTGGTGCGAACAGCATTGTCGGCAGTGATGTGGAACCGTACACCATCGTCGCCGGGAATCCTGCGAAGGTTGTGCGAAAGCGCTTTGATGATGAGCTGATCGATTTGCTTCTGTCCTTTAGATGGTGGGATAAAAGCATCGACGAAATAAACGACCTGATCCCGATACTGACTTGCAGTGATCTGACAAAGGTCAAGGAAGAAATAGAGGCAAGATTATGATCGTACTGATCACAGGAGCATCTCACACCGGTAAAACGATTCTGGCGCAGAAGCTGCTCGAAAAATATCACTATCCGTATCTGTCGATCGACCATCTGAAAATGGGCTTGATCCGCAGCGGCAATACCGATCTTACACCGATGGACGACGATGACAAGCTCACCGCGTACCTCTGGCCGATCGTGCGCGAGATGATCAAGACCGCGATCGAGAACGATCAAAACCTGATCGTGGAGGGCTGTTATATCCCGTTCGATTGGCGAAAGGATTTTGATGAGAGATACTTATCGTCGATCCGATTTATCTGTCTTGCTATGAGCGAAAAGTATATAGAGGATCATTTCAGCGAAATCATTGCGCATGAGTCAGATATAGAATCCCGATTAGTCCATGCGGATTGTACGATAGAGGGCTTGAAGTCAGAAAACAGGAGTATCATCGACGGCTTTCAATGTGCCGGTGAACAGATCGAGCTGATCGATTCTGACTACGAACAGACGACAAATCAGTTA
>CADAUE010000184.1 GCA_902790985.1 uncultured Ruminococcus sp. | reverse complement strand
AAATGCTCACAGCATCAAGAACTGCACCTTCACCAACAACACCTCGGGCAGAGGCGCTGCCGTCTTGGTCGAAAACTTCTGCGGTCACTGCGATGACATCGCCTACCACTGGGGCAACAGCGGCAGCAACAACCGCAACACCACCGGTTACGACGCCAGAAAAGTAGTCCCGGAATTCGCATGGGGTCTGAGCGGAGCAATAAGATAAGTACAACAGACCGACACAAAAAGATAAATATATAACAACCGCCCTGTCATCACGCGACAGGGCGGTTGTTCTGCATTACAGCTCCCTTTTGATGGAGTCGATCGCGCCCTTTTCGATGCGGCTGACCTGCGCCTGTGAGATACCGATCTCCTCGGCGACCTCGGTCTGGGTCTTGCCCTTGAAGTAACGCAAAGACAGGATACGCTTCTCGCGGTCGGAGAGCTTCTTCAGCGCTTCCTTGAAGGCGATCTCCTCGAGCCAGTCGCTGTCGTCGCTGGTGTCGCCGATCTGATCCATCACATAGACGGTATCCGCGCCGTCGGAAAAGACAGGCTCATACAGCGACACAGGCTCTACGATCGCTTCGAGCGCCAAAACGACGCTCTCTTTATCCGTGCCGATACGTTCTGCGATCTCCTCGACAGTCGGCTCGCGATTCAGCTTGACGGTCAGCTCCTCCTTCGCCTTCATCGCGTGATAGGCGGTGTCGCGCATGGAGCGGGAGATCCTGAGACTGGAGCTGTCGCGCAGATGGCGGCGCAGCTCGCCCATGATCATCGGCACGCCGTAGGTCGAGAAGCGAACGTCGAGCGTAACGTCGAAATTGTCGATGGCTTTGATCAGTCCGATCACGCCGACCTGAAACAGATCGTCAAGGTTCTCTCCCCTGCCGGTGAAGCGCTGGATCACGCTGAGCACCAAGCGCAGGTTGCCGTTGATCATCTCCTCGCGCGCCGCCTTGCGCTCGGCGGGCGTGCCGTTGCGGATCTTCAACAGCAGGTCGTGTTTTTGTTCTTCTGTCAGCACAGGTAGCTTCGCAGTATCGACGCCGCAAAGCTCCACCTTGTTATACAACAAATAATCCCTCCACAACAATACTGCCATTAGTATTGTCGTGAAGGGAGTTTTTCATTCTTTTTTATGCTTCGCCCTCGGAATAATTTTCTATAGAAGAAAAATAAGAAGACACGGGAGCTTCGTTGCTCTCCACGGCGGCGAGCTTGCGGCTGATCTGCCGTGAACGGACGCCGACGAGCTTATCCAGCTCCTTGTTTGCCTGATCGAGCTTGTTCTGGGTCGCGGCAAGAACGGCGTTGAAGGTCTCGAACTCGTTTTTCACCGAGCCTAAGAGCTTCCATACCTCAGCGGAACGCTTCTGCACGGCGAGAGTCCTGAAGCCCATCTGGATCGAATTGAGCAGCGCCGCCATCGTAGACGGCCCCGCGATGCTGACCTTGTACTCGCGCTGTAAGACCTCGACCATGCCGCGGTTGACGACCTCGCTGTACAGCCCCTCAAAGGGCAGGAACATCACGGCGAACTCGGTGGTATTGGGCGGATCGATGTACTTGTCGCGGATATCCTTCGCTTCACGGCGAATGGTGACGGTCAGCGCCTTTGCCGCGGCTTCTACCGCTTCCTTTGAGCCGCTTTCGTAAGCGTCGCGGAGAGCGGCGTAGGTGTCGCCGGGAAATTTGGAGTCGATGGGCAGGTAGATGAAGCCGTCGTCGTGGGCGGGGAGCTTGACGGCGAATTCGACCACGTCGCGCGAGCCTGCTTTTGTCGCGACATTGGTATCGTACTGATCGGGGGTGAGGATATCTTCAAGGATACTGCCGAGCTGTATCTCGCCGACGATACCGCGGGTCTTGACATTAGACAGCACCTTTTTCAGATCGCCGACGCCGACAGCAAGGGTCTGCATCTCGCCGAGTCCCTTGTACACCTGCTCGAGCCGCTCGCTGACGAGGGCGAAGCTCTGATTCATTTTCTCTTCAAGCGTTTTCTGCAGCTTTTTATCCACCGTCGCGCGCATTTCCTCAAGCTGTTTGTTGTTGTCCTCACGGATATCGTCAAGCTGCTGTTCCATCGTACGGCGAATGTTCTCGAGCTTCTGCTCATTCTCGAGCGAGAAGGTCTGGAAGCGCTGTTCAAGATGATTGAAGCGCTCGCTTTGAGAAGCGGAAAAACTCTGCTGATTGACGGCGATCATGTCGCCCATATTTTTGACCGCGCTCTGGGTCGAGGTCACGATCTCGGTGCGCATGGCGGAGAGTTCTTCTCTGCTGTTTTGATTCTTTTTCGGAATAATAATGATCGCTGCCGCTGCCGCGACGATCCCCGCCAGAGCGAGAATAACCAATATCGCAAACTGTACCGTATCCATCTGTACGCCACCTCACATTTCTATGAGGGTATTGTATCACGGCGCAAAGGAGATTGTCAATCGAACAGTGGGGCGTT
>CADAUE010000183.1 GCA_902790985.1 uncultured Ruminococcus sp. | reverse complement strand
TGTCTGACCGCGGCAAAACCACAGCGAACCCTGACGGGTTCGCGAGGATTTTAACAATGGGCAGGCGGAAATATGCCCGTCAAAACCACGGTTCGGATTTCTACAGTCACCCTACTCTTCAACTACATATCATACCATATATACAGGCTTTTTGTCAACAAAACTACCATCTGTAGCGGTTACAGTCTTGATACCGTCATTATACCTATATTTATGCGGCTTTTTCTTTGATTCTTTGACTTGATAAATCACTAAAACTTCGCTATAATGGTAGATGGTTTTTGTAAAGGGTGACAGAAAAATCGACGTCTTGCAAAAATATGCAATTATCCCTTGACAAATATGCAGAATCATGTATAATAAATGCATAAACTTCAATATTTAATGCATATTCATTCGGAGGTATTATCATGCAGGCTATCAATAAGGAAAACATCAAGAAGGTCGTTCTCGCTTATTCGGGTGGTTTGGACACATCCATCATCATCCCGTGGCTCAAGGAGAACTACAATAACTGCGAGGTCATCGCGGTATCCGGCAACGTCGGTCAGAACGACGAGCTGGAGGGCTTAGAGGAAAAGGCGATCGCGACCGGCGCTTCCAAGCTCTATGTTCTCGACCAGACCGAGGAGTACGTTGACGAGTACATCATCCCCACCATGAAGGCGGGCGCTGTGTACGAAGACTATCTGCTCGGCACCTCGACCGCGCGTCCCTGCATCGCTAAGGGTCTTGTTGACGTCGCCATCAAGGAAGGCGCGGACGCGATCTGCCACGGCTGCACCGGCAAGGGCAACGACCAGGTGCGTTTCGAGCTGGCGATCAAGCACTTTGCGCCCAACATGCCCATCATCGCTCCGTGGCGTATCTGGGACATCAAGTCCCGTGACGAGGAGATCGAGTATGCCGAGGCGCACAACATCCCGCTCAAGATCAACCGTGAGACCAACTATAGTAAGGATAAGAACCTGTGGCACCTTTCGCACGAGGGTCTTGACCTTGAAGATACCAACAACGAGCCGACCTACGAGAAGCCCGGCTTCCTCGAGATGGGCGTTTCCCCGATCGACGCGCCCGATGAGCCGACTTATGTCACCATCGAGTTTGAGCAGGGTACTCCCGTAGCCCTCGACGGCGAGAAGATGAGCGCGAAGAATATCATCCTCAAGCTCAACGAGCTGGGTGGCAAGAACGGTATCGGTATCATCGACATCGTTGAGAACCGTCTGGTCGGCATGAAGTGCCGCGGCGTGTATGAGACTCCCGGCGGTACCATCCTCTACAAGGCGCATGAGGCGCTCGAGTCGATCTGCCTTGATAAGATGACCATGCACGAGAAGCAGAGACTTTCCATCACCTTCGCGGAGCTGGTCTACAACGGTCAGTGGTTCACTCCTTTGCGTGAAGCGCTCTCCGCCTTTGTTGACAAGACCCAGGAGAAGGTCACCGGCTATGTCAAATTAAAGCTCTATAAGGGCAACATCATCAAGGCGGGCGTTGACAGCCCCTACAGCCTGTACAGCGAAGAGATCGCTACCTTCGGCGAGTCCGACTACGACCAGACCGATTCCGCGGGCTTTATCAACCTGTACGGTCTGCCGATCAAGGTTCAGGCGGTCGTGGACGAGAAAAATCAATAATTTTTCTCGTCAGTGCAAAATGGATAATGGAAAATGAATCGGATAGAATTGTTCGAGCAAAGCGAGTAACATTCATTTTCAACTTTCCATTTTCAATTTTCAATTCACAGATTAATGTTTATGGGTCGGGGAAGTTTATCGATACCCCCGACCCTCACGGCGTATATAAAGGAAGATTTTTATGGCAAAAATGTGGGCGGGACGTACCGCCGGAGACACCAGTCAATTAGCGGACGAGTTCAACAGCTCCATCGGCTTTGACAGCCGTATGTATAAGGAGGATATCACCGGCTCGATCGCGCACGCGCAGATGCTCGCGAAGCAGGGTATCATCGAGCGTAAGGAAGCCGATACCCTCTGTGACGAGCTGTTGAGGATCCTCGAGGACATCACCTCGGGCAAGCTCAGCATCGATATGAACGCCGAGGACATCCATATGTTCGTCGAGGAGGAGCTGACTAAGCGCGTCGGTGACGTCGGCAAGAAGCTCCATACCGCGCGCTCGCGTAACGATCAAGTCGCGCTGGATCTAAGGATGTATCTGATGAACCGCGTAGATGAGCTGTGCGCTGATACAAAGCACCTGATCGCCGCTCTGACCGATAAGGCGGAGGAGTACAAAGAAGCAATCATGCCCGGCTATACGCATTTACAGCGTGCTCAGCCGATCATGTTCGGCCATCATCTGCTCGCTTACGTGATGATGCTCCTGCGCGACGTCGACCGTATGACGGACTGCAAGCGCAGGATGAATATCTCGCCCATCGGCTGCTGTGCGTTGGCGGGTACGACCTATGATACCGACCGTTACTTTGAGGCGGAGCAGCTCGGCTTCGACGGTATCGCGATGAACTCGCTCGACGGCGTATCCGATCGTGATTTCGTCATCGAACTGCTTTCCGATATCGCCATCCTGATGATGCACCTGTCGAGACTCTCCGAAGAGATCATCCTCTGGTCATCTTGGGAATTCGGCTTTGTCGAGCTTAGTGACGCCTACACCACCGGTTCTTCCATCATGCCGCAGAAGAAGAACTCCGACATGGCGGAGCTTGTCCGCGGCAAGACAGGACGCGTCTATGGCGATCTGATGGGCGCCTTAACGGTGCTCAAGGGGCTGCCCCTCGCCTATAACAAAGATATGCAGGAGGACAAGGAGGGCGTGTTCGACGCGGTCGATACCGCTTCCATGTCCGTACAGATTTTCATCGGCATGATCTCGACCATGAAGGTCAAGACCGAGAACATGAAGAAGGCGGCGCAGCGCGGCTTTATCAACGCGACCGACCTCGCCGATTATTTGACAAAGAAGGGGATGCCCTTCCGCTCCGCGTACAAGATCTCGGGCTCCATCGTCGCTTACTGTATCGAGCACGGCGAAGTGCTGGAGACCCTGCCCTTGGAGAAGTACAAAGAGTATTCCGACCTGTTTGAGCAGGATGTGTACGAGGACATCGACCTCTTTACCTGCGTGAACAAGCGCAATTCCGTCGGCGGCACCTCGGTGCAGTCGATCGAACAGCAAATCCAATTTGTGAGAGAGAAACTGAATGGCTAAGATATTTATTGACGGCAGCGCCGGTACCACCGGTCTGCGTATATACGAACGGCTCAGCGAGCGCAAGGATCTCGAGCTGATGATCCTGCCCGACGAGCTCCGCAAGGACACTGCCGCGCGCCGTGAAATGCTGAACAAGAGCGACATCAGCTTCCTTTGTCTGCCCGATCAGGCGGCTGTGGAAGCCGTATCGCTGATAGAGAACCCCTCTACGGTCGTGATCGACACCTCTACCGCCCACCGCACGGCGGATGGTTGGGCATACGGTATGCCGGAGCTGAGCGGTCTGCGCGATCAGATCAAGACCGCGACCCGTATTGCAAACCCCGGCTGTCACGCGAGCGGTTTTATTGCATTAGTCCGCCCCCTCGTTGAGTTAGGGATCATCCCAAAAGACAGCGCGCTGTCGTGCTTCTCGCTGACGGGCTATTCCGGCGGCGGTAAGAAGATGATCGCCGAGTATGAGGCACAGGATCGCGACCCGCTCTATGACGCGCCCCGCATTTACGCGTTAGGTCAGGCGCATAAGCACCTGCCCGAGATGGCAAAGGTCTGCGGACTCGTGAAAGCCCCTGTATTCAGCCCCATCGTTGCTTCCTACTACAGCGGTATGGAGGTCAGCGTTTCGCTCACCCGCGATATGATCTCCTGCACTTTAGAGGATATCAAGACCGCCTACAGGGATTATTACAAGAGCGGTCTGATCCGCTATGACGACAGCACCGAGGGCGGGCTTATCAGCGCCTCGGCATTCAGCGGACGCGACGACATGGTCGTGGCGGCGTTCGGCAACGACGAGCGCGTCACACTGATCTCGCGCTTTGATAACCTCGGCAAGGGCGCTTCGGGCGCGGCGATCCAGAACATGAATATCCGTCTCGGGCTGGAGGAAGCGGAAGGCTTGGTAATATAAGGCTCCCTTTGGTAAAGGGAGCTCCCGCGGGAGCGGGTGAGGGATTGTACAAAAGGAGCGTAGCGACCAACCAAATAAATA
>CADAUE010000182.1 GCA_902790985.1 uncultured Ruminococcus sp. | reverse complement strand
GGATTCGGCGCAGGGGATGACGTCAAAGAGCCCGCGTATGAGGGCTCGATCAGAATGACGGATCAAAACGGAAGAGCGTTTCGGAACAACCAGCGATTTTTGCGGCTGGTACGGCAATATAAAAACATGATCTGGCTGTCCGGGCATACGCATGTCGACCTCAGAGACGGGGTCAACTACGATAACGATCACGGCGGCGCGTGCCATATGATCCATGTGCCGTCGGTCGCGGGTACGACAAGGCTGTCGCGCGATGAGAACGGAAAGCGCGTGTTGGATCGTGCCTTCTTCGAAAACGCTTCGCAGGGCTATATCGCGGAGATTTTTGACGACCGTGTTGTGTTTTCGGGGATCAACTTCTTCGACGATCGGGTGTATCCTCAGTATCAATATATCATCAATAAATAGCGATCACCGCCCTAAAAGCAGGACGGTGATCGTTTTGATATAAATCGGTTGAGATTGCCACGGACTAAAGCCCTCGTAATGACTGTTTCATAAGCTTCATGGGCGCGGCACAAGGTTATGATGAAGCTTTTATCTGCCAAAGCCGCCGCGGTTGCCCATGTTGGAGTTGCCGCCCATGCCGCCTTGCATACCGCCCATCATACCGCCGCCCATCATTTGATTGGTCAGCTGAGTGGTTTGGGTCCCGTTGACATAGACTGTGCCGCCGTTGATCTGTCCCTGTCCGTCGTAATCGAAGGGAGAGTTGGCGTTGACGTTCACGGTGCCGCCGTTGATATAAAGGTTGCCGTTGGAGTCGATACCGTCGGTGTCGCCCTGTCCCATGTTGACGGTGACCTCGCCGCCGTTGATCTCGATCGTCACGGAGCAGGCGGTGGACTTGGAAGTCGCGTTGATACCGTCGTCGGAGGCAGAGATGTTGATTGTACCGCCGTTGATCTGGACGAAGGTTCCTTCGATACCCTCCGCCGCGGAGATCGTCAAGCTGCCGCCGTCGATCTGGGCGACTGTGGTCGCCTGTACACCGTCGCTGTCGGCAGTGATGTTGAAGGTGCCGCCGCAGATGTAGATGTAGCCCACAGAGTTGTCCTCGTCGTTCTCGGCATGGAGTCCGTCCTTGCCGGATTTGATGGTGACGGCGCCGTCGGCGACCGCGATGCTGTCGTTTGCTTCGAGCGCGTCGGAGCTGCTCGTGATATTGATCGTACCGCCGGTGATCTTCAGATCATCCTTGGAGCTGACGCCGTTGTCGGAGGATTCAATATTCAGCGTGCCCAGACCGTTGAGTACAAGATCGTCCTTGGAGAAAATGACGGCGTCGGTGTTGGTATCGCCGTCTGCGGAGAAGGCGCCTGTCACGGAAAGGTTCGAGGTCGTGCCCTCGACGGTAGTCACGAACACCTTGTCGGCGTTCTTGACGTAGATCGCGGGAGAGGAGCTGTTGTTGACGGTCACACCGTTCAAGACCAGCTGGACCTTGTCGTCGTCGCCTGCTTCTACGATAACGGAAGCGTCGGAAGCGGAGCCGGAGATCACATAGACGCCCGCAGAGGTGATGGTGATATTATTGTTATCGGAAAGATCGTAGTAGACCGCCTCGGAGAGGTCGGCGGTCTGTCGCAGATCGCGATCGGAGAAAATATCGGTCGCGTCGATCGCTCCGTTTGAGGTAACGTTGGCGGTGGTTGTGACTTCGCCGGACTGGGTAAGCTTTGCTGTGCTGTCGACGTTTGCGGCTGTGGTGGTGATCGAATCATCAGAAGATGCGGTGGTTGCCGCCGCGGCCGCTTCATCGGTGGAACTCAGAGCAGTGGGATCCGCTTTCGTTGTCCCATTATTTGCTTGGCATGCCGCTAAAGAAGCGGTCAACATCATTGTCGCGAGTAAGATAGTCAATAACTTTTTCATGGTGTACCTCCTTACAGGTGTTCCGCGCTACATATTATAATGTATAGGTTCGCGGAAGGTGTTGTTTTTTGATTACGGCTATATCTTAACCTGTCAATATGTTCTCTGTGTGACTGTAATATGAAAAGTATGTGAAAAAATTCACGGTTGCTACTTAGTATGAGATTGCCTCAACCCCAAAAAGGGCTTGCAATAACCGTTTTCAACCGATCTGAAAAATGCTCACAAAAAGTTCATAAATCGATCACGCAGATATCATATTGACAGATTATCATGATGGCATACAAACAAAATACCTCAAATAAATGACAGAAAGGCGGCTGACGACATGACGTATCAAAGAACTATCACCGGCGCGGAAAGCACAGCCGAACTGCTGGACATCCGCAGAGAAAGAATACGGGATCGCAGGCTGAGAAAAGCCTCTCGTATGGCGGGGATCTCTTCCGTCGACGCGACACAGAACGCGGTCATCATCGATTTTCCGGTACCGGAATTTCCGAAGATCGCATAATAACCTGCTAATTACCTTTTCATGCTTTTCATGAGAATTCCTTTTATAATACTAATCCTTAATAAAAACCTTTATCATCTATTGCGCTATATTTTGTATAGCTTTGTTGGGCTCCTTGACAGGCGCCAGCCTGTCTGCGTCTC
>CADAUE010000181.1 GCA_902790985.1 uncultured Ruminococcus sp. | reverse complement strand
AAGCAGCGTGAAGAGATCGCCGACCGCTCCATCCTCATCATCTCCCACCAGGAGCGCATCCTCGATATCGCGGACGAGATCATCGTTTTGGGCAGCGGCACGATCGAAAGACAGGGCAGCCGCGAGGATATCCTGCCCAAACTGATCGGCACCCCCGCGGCGGTCAAGAACTGCCAGGGCATTTCGGATAAGGGGTGATATCATGGAACTGAACAACATACAGCAATACTTACTGCGCGAGATCGCCGATATCGACGGCGAGATCACCGGCGCGTACAATATCCGCTCCGACAGTATGAGCATCGGCAGACAGTCGACCGAGAACGTAGAGATCGTGTCAAAGACCGGCGTCAGCGGCATGGACATCTTCATCAAACCCGACACCGTCGGCGAGAGCGTCCACATCCCCGTCGTCATGACACAGAGCGGCCTCAAGGAAACGGTCTACAACGACTTTTTCATCGGCGATAACGCGGATATCGAGATCGTTGCGGGCTGCGGTATCGACAACTGCGGCAACCACGATTCTCAGCATGACGGCATCCACCGCTTTTATGTCGGCAAAAACGCCAAGGTCAAATATGTTGAAAAGCACTTCGGCTCGGGAGAGGGCGCGGGCAAACGCATCCTCAACCCCGTTACCGAGGTCTATATGGAAGAAGGCAGCACCTGCGAGATGGAGATGGTGCAGATCAAAGGCGTCGACGACACCAGCCGCAAGACCGTCGCCGAGCTGAAAGCCGGCGCGAAGCTGATCGTCAGAGAACGTCTGATGACTCACGGCGTCCAGCGGGCGCTGAGCGACTACGCGGTCAACCTCAACGGTGAGGGCGCCAACGCCGACGTCGTATCCCGCGGCGTGGCGCGCGATGATTCTTACCAAAAGCTCGATCTCAAGATCGTCGGCAACGCCGCGTGCAAGGGTCACACCGAGTGCGATTCCATCATCATGGATAACGGCAAGATCTTAGCCGTACCTGCCTTGGAAGCAAACGACGTCGACGCTTCTCTTGTCCACGAAGCCGCGATCGGCAAGATCGCCGGCGACCAGATCATCAAGCTGATGACCCTCGGTCTGACCGAAGCCGAAGCGGAGGAGCAGATCATCAACGGATTCTTACGATAACGCACAAAGGCCTCCGCAGATCACTGACCTGCGGAGGCCTTTTTCTGTCATTTTCAGCGGATAAAGTGGGTGAACTGCACTTCCTCCGGCTCGGGCAGACCGAACTTCTCCTTGCCCAGCGCGATACTCTTCATCAAGAAGCTCATGTTCTCGGCGAGGATGCGGACGGTCTGGATGCCCTCGGCGTCCTGTTCCGCTTCACCCTTCTCTCTGCCGTGGACACTGTTCCAGTAACGGCTGGAGGCAACGGGCATCTGGTTGATGGTAAAGTACTTGTTCAGCTCGTCAAAGGTCGCGGAAAGACCGCCTCTGCGCGCGACAACGACCGACGCGCCCACCTTCATGCGTTTATCACAGCGGCAGGAATAGAACAGCCTGTCGAGGAAAGAGATCAGCGTACCGTTCGCGGAAGCGTAATAGACAGGCGACGCGATCACAAGACCGTCCGCCTCGGCGAATTTCGGCGCGGCTTCGTTGACAGCGTCGTCAAACACGCACTGACCCTTTTTCATGCAGGTGCCGCAGGCGATACAGCCGCGGATCGCCTTGTTGCCGATCTGCATGATCTCGACGTCGATTCCGTTTTTGCGGAAGGTCTTTTCCATCTCTGCCAAAGCGACAGCGGTATTGCCGCCGACTCTCGGTGAACCGTTGATCATTAAAACTTTCATATACACCCTTCTTGTCAAATGAATTTTATTTGTTATAATTATATTATCAGAGTGAAAATCTGTCAACAAAGAAAAGAGGTAAAAAACATGAAAAAGAATTTAGGTAAAATCCCCGCTGTCTACCCCATGCCCGTCCTAATCGTCGCGGCATACGATGAAAACGGCAAGGTCTGCGCGATGAACGCCGCGTGGGGCATGATCTGCGCGATGGATAAGATCGCCCTGTTCATCAGCGAGGGTCACAAGACTACGCAAAATATCCTCGCCACCAAAGCCTTCACCGTCAGCATCGCCGACAAAGAGCATATGGACGTCGCCGATTTCTTCGGTATCGCCACCGGCAACAAAATGGCTGACAAATTCGAACGCACCGGTTATCGCGCCGTTAAAAGCGAGCTGGTCAACGCGCCGATCATCGACGAATTCCCCGTCGTGATGGAGTGTGAGCTTGCAGAGGTCGTCGACACCGAGAACATGTACTGTATCGTCGGCAAGATCGTCAACACCCAAGCGGAGGAAACGCTGCTCGACGAGAAAGACCGCGTCGAAGTTGAAAAGCTCAACGCTCTGATCTTCGACCAGTTCAAGAGCGGTTACTATGTCACCGGCGAGAAGGCAGGCAAAGCATGGAACGCCGGCAAAGATCTGATGAAATGATCTAATACTAAGTAGCAATAAAACACTTTAATATCTATTGCGGAGAATTCCGCATAACTGCGTTGTCAGCCTTGACAGGCGCCAGCCTGCCTGCGCCCTCC
>CADAUE010000180.1 GCA_902790985.1 uncultured Ruminococcus sp. | reverse complement strand
AAGCGCAATCTTTACGACCTTAATAACCTTGCTAACTTCCTCCATAATTTCATTGCTGTAATTCAGATTACAGAGTTATTGCAGAATTAGATTGACGTGGGTTTTTGCATGATAATCCTTGCGTTTTGGCTGAGCTTGTGCTAAAATGAATCTCTATCAATTGACGGGAGCGTGATGATTTGAAAAAAGCGATCTCACTTTTCTTGGCGCTGATCCTGCTGATCGGCGTATTTTCCGTGATCCCCGTGTCCGCTGAGGACAGGGACGACGATGACGACGAGCTGCATATCGACCGCGCCTATCTCTCGGTCGGACAACCTCTTTCCGTCAGCTGTCCCGAGGGCGATACCCTGCGCTGTTTTGTCGGCGACGAAGAGGTCGCCGCCGAGGGCTTTGTCTTAAAGCCCGAGTACTATGAGAACTGGATCACCGTCAAAGCGTATGATGACGATGATGAGATAGAAGCCGAGGACAGGGTCTGGTTCAGCAAGCTTCCCGTGCTGTACATCAACACCGACGACCGTCAGCCGATCACCTCGAAGGAAGAGTATAAGTCGGGTGATATGCTGATACAGAACAACACCGAGACCTCCGCGCCCATGTACGACGGCGCCGTCAAGATCAAGGGCAGGGGCAATTCGACATGGGGTTGGGTAAAGAAGCCCTACCGTATCAAGCTCGACAAGAAAACCGATCTCTTCGGCATGGGCAAGAATAAGAACTGGGTGCTGCTCGCGAACTACCTCGACGAGAGCTTCATGCGCAACGACACCGCGTTCCGTATCTCCGACGAGCTGGGACTGACCACCATGCACAGCGTATGGACAGACCTCGTGCTCAACGGCGAGTACGTCGGCAACTACCAGCTGTGCGAGCAGATCAGGATCGACGAAAACCGCGTCAACATCTTTGACTGGGAGGGCGAAGCCGAAGACCTAGCCTCCGCTGTCAATAAGGCAGAGAAGAAAAAGGGCAATATCCTCGACAAGGACGCGCTCGAGGATCAGCTGAAAAGCGACCTGTCGTGGGTGACGAGCGGCGCGTTCGTCTTTGACGGCGTGACCTATACCGTTGCCGATTACTACGACGCCGAGGACGATCTTTCGGGCGGCTACCTCTTTGAGCTGTCCTTCGAGTATGACGAGGTCACCAAGTTCATGACCAAGGAACAGCTCTACATCATGCTCAAATCGCCCGAATATCTGAACACCAACGCCGAAATGCTGCAGTACGCCAAAACCTACTGGCAGGATTTTGAGAACGCTTACCGCGCCGACGACGGCTATGCCGATACCGCCGACGGCAGGAAGCATTACTCCGAGCTTGCCGACGTCGACACCATGGTCGGCTACTGGCTGGTTTTAGAGATCATGGGCAACGACGACGCTTACCGCAAGAGCCGCTTTGCCTATAAGGATCAAGGCGAGCTGTTGAAATTCGGTCCCGTGTGGGACTTTGACTGGGGCTGCGGTTCGATCATGACCGGTACCAACGCCACAGGCTGGAAGGTCTCTGCTTCTCTCCACAGACAGGCTTTCTTCAAGGAGTTTACCGATGATCCGGTTTTTCTCGCTAAGGCGACCGAAAAGTACTGGCAGATCAGACCGTTTCTGCAAACGCTGGTCGAGAGCGGCGGTATCCTCGATACCAACAAGGAGTATCTCTCAGAGTCGGGATTGGCTGACCATGTGAGATGGAATCGTAAGGACACATGGATGTCGGCACGCGGCTTTGAAAAAGACTTCACCGTGTTCAAGACCTACATGACCAACCGAATCAAGTGGCTGGATCAGCAGTTTGCGACTGACGATGCGCTTTTGAAGAGCGCTTACACCATGTACAGCGCTTCGCCGTATACGCGGTCAAAGAACCTCTCGCTCAGCGTACTCAACGCCGGGGACGATACCGTGACACAGCACGCGCCTGCCGACGGCGCGATCCGGCTGAGCCGCAACGCGATCCTGAGCGTCAGCTCCGATGACGCTCAGACGACCTCCGTCAAGGTCTATGTCAACGGCATTTTCGCGCAGGAGCTGCCGCTTTCCGACGGAGAAGCACAGACCGTCATCGCGAATGACAGCCTGCGTACGGATGGCTCAAAGAACGTGATCTCTCTGGTCGGTAAGGATCGCTCCGGCAAGACGACCGACAGAAATTTTACGACCGTGATCCTGCGTGAGCTTGAGGACAAAGCCATCCTGGGCGACACGGATCGTGACGGCGAGGTCGAGGTGATCGACGCGACGCTGATCCAGCGCTACTTGAGCGATATGCCGCCTGTCAGCTTTGACTATGACACGGCAAACGTCACCGGCGAGGGGTTGAGCGTTCTGGACGCGACGCTGATCCAGCGCCGACTGGCGGGGTTGGAAACACCCTATCCTATCGGCGAAGAGATCTGATACAACAGAATAAGATATCCCTGTCGGATACAAAAAGCCCCCTGCTTTTGTGAGCAGGGGGCTGCGTTATTTTTGAGCTTTATTTAAAATAGTCATTGCGAGGGGCGCAAAGGAAAAGGTAGAGATTGCCACGTCGGAACCTTGTTCCTCCTCGCAATGACAATCTGAAATGCGCC
>CADAUE010000179.1 GCA_902790985.1 uncultured Ruminococcus sp. | reverse complement strand
GTCGATCCAGAATGTGGTGCAGGGCAACACGCTCCTCAAGCCCGGACATCGCAATCCTGACGGCTCGCTTCGCACATTCGACTTCGGCATCTCCAATCCCCCGTTCAAGCTTGACTTCCCGGAGGAGCGCGATGCCATCGCCAAGGACGCTGTCCGATTTTGGGCTGGCGTTCCCAATGCGCCGAAAAAGGTCAACCCCGACAAACCTGCGATGAAGATATTCCTTTGCTTCATCCAGCATCTGCTCAATTCGCTCTCAGAGAAGGGCAAGGGCGCGATTGTCGTACCGACCGGATTCATCACCGCCAAGCAGAGCATCGAGGGGAAGATTCTCCAGCGCATTGTCGACCAGCACATCGTCTATGGCTGCGTATCCATGCCGTCCAACGTGTTCGCCACGACAGGCACGAACGTCTCTGTGCTGTTCTTCGATAACTCCCGGAAGGCGGACAAGGTCGTGCTGATCGACGCCTCCAAGCTCGGTGAGGAGTATAAGGACGGCAACAATCAGCGCAAGCGTCTCCGCGACTTCGAGATTCAAAAGATTGTCGATACGTTTCTCGACCGGAAAGCGGAGGATGGTTTTTCGGTTGTCGTTTCGCACGACGAAATCAAGGCAAAGGGCTACACGCTTTCCGCCGGACAGTACTTCGACGTGAAGATCGAGTATGTGCCGATCACTGCCGACGAGTTCGCCGAGAAGATCGCGGGCTTCAAGTCTCGCCTGTCGGAACTCAATGCCAAGGGCGCGGAGCTCGACCGCGATCACGGGAACGCCGTCGACAGTCTTGCGCCCGATCAGCGACCCGATGGAATCCGAGGTCATCACATCGAGATCGCCGTATACAAGGTCTTCAAAGCCGAGCTGCTGTAAGAATCCCGCGTTTTCCTCAGGAGTGGCGACGTTGGGCTGTTGGATATAAAAGGCAGACAGCGCGGACAGAGAGCCGAGGTGCTCGTTCAGCACCTTTCCAGAGGTACGGAAATAATCGTCGCTGTAATAGTAGTTCTGCTCCTCCCAGCGGTCGGCGAACAAGCCGCCGATCTTCACCGTGCCGACGGTCAGGTCATTTTCTGTCGCGGATACGCCTGTGACCGCTATGGACGCGATCAGCAGGAGCGTGAGCAGTAGGCATAAAGAGCTTTTCAAAACTTTCATCATGGACTCCCCTTTCGGTAGGATCGTTATTTTTTATCAAATGATGGACAGCTGCTGGGCTTCATCGTCCTGTGAGGGCAATGCGCCTGCCGCGGGCAGGGTGCGGGTGCGGTAGCGCGAGGGCTTAGAGAATCTGCCGTCCTCATACGGCTCGATCTTCATCACACGATGACCCTTTCTCAGCTTCATGACCGCTACGCCCTGCGTGTTCTTGGTGGTCTTGGGCGCGATCGCGCCGCTGTGGAAGAGCAGCATGCGACCCGCCGAAGAGGTCAAAAGGAACTCGCGGTCGGTCTTTGTGAAGTCGATGCCCGCAAGGGGCGCTTTGTCGGAATAGGCGTTGATCAGCTTCTTGCGGTTGGTCTTGGTCTCATAGGCAGAGAGCGGCACCTTGGCGACCTTGCCGTTTTCAAAGGCAAAAAGCAGATAGCCGCTGTAGTCCTTGGTTTTCAGGACAAATACCGCGTGCTCGCCCTCGTCCATGCCCAGTCGCGCGGGGATATACTCGCCGAAGGCGCTCGCCTTGGTGTCGGCGATCTCGCTGACCTTGGTCTTGTAGACCTGACAGCGATCAGTAAAGAACAAAAGATCGGTGTTGTTGGTGGTCTCGGTGGTATAGACGATCTCGTCGTCCTCTTTGAGCTTTTGTTCGCCGCTCATTCTAAGGCTCTGGGGCGTGATCTTCTTGAAATAGCCCTCTTTCGTAAAGAACAGGTGCACGGGATAGTCGGGTATCTCCTCTTCAAGATCCACGTCGGCGGGGATATCGTCCATGTGCAGCAGCGGACACAGTCTGTCCTTGCCGTACTTTTCGGCGACCTCCTTGAGCTCCTTGACGATGATGGTCTTGACGCGCGCCTTGGAGTTCAGGATCGCTTCAAGATCCTCGATATCCTTTCTGAGCTGTTCGATCTCGGCGGTGCGCTTTAAGATGTACTCACGGTTGAGGTGGCGGAGCTTGATCTCGGCGACATATTCCGCCTGTATTTTATCAATACCGAAGCCGATCATCAAATTCGGTACGACTTCCGCCTCTTCCTCAGTCTCGCGGACGATACGGATCGCCTTGTCGATATCTAAGAGAATGAGCTGTAAGCCCTCGAGCAGATGGAGCTTGTCCTTCTTTTTGTTCAGGTCGAAGAAGGTGCGGCGGCGGATACATTCGATACGGAACGCAATCCACTCATTGAGGATCTCCCCTACTCCGAGCGTCATCGGCACGCCGCCGATCAGGATATTGAAGTTGCAGGAGAAGTTGTCCTCTAAGGTGGTCTGCTTGAAGAGCTTCTGCATGAGCTTGTCGGGGTCGGTGCCGCGCTTTAAGTCGATCGTGATCTTCATGCCGTCGAGACCCGTCTCATCACGGATATCGGCGACCTCCTTGATCTTGCCGTTCTTGACAAGGTCGATGACCTTCTCGATGATGACCTCTGTCGTG
>CADAUE010000178.1 GCA_902790985.1 uncultured Ruminococcus sp. | reverse complement strand
CGCGCACTGTTCGGCGACGGCGATCGACCTGTTACATGACTCTTGTAATGTTTCAAGTGCTTCGATATCCGTCTCATGATCTCCGATCATCCGCTTGATACCGTTCAGGTCAGATCGCTTTTTATCAGCTTCCTGCTGTTTCGTTTCGAGCCTGAGCCTGTCCTCTTTCACGCCCGCTAAAGCGGACTTTTCCTCTTTGAGCGCAGTCAGATTCTCTTTTTCTGTCTTGATGGTGTGATCCAGCCGCTCCTTTGTCTTTGCGGCTGTTTTGATTTTTTCTTCAAGCGTTACGAGTGATCGCGAAAGTTCATCGTATTTCTCATAGTCGGGCATTTCGGCGTTGAGCTTGCCGACATCCGCCGTGAGGGAGTCGACCTCCTGATACGCCTCTTGCGCCTGATCCGCTTTTTCTTTCAGGTCGTTCAGCTTTTCCGTCTCGTCGGCGATCTGCTGTTTCACCGTTTCCGCGGAGGCTTTTGCCTTGTTGTATTCGTCGACCTTGCCGAGCGCCGCGTTCAGCACGGCGAGTTTCTGATCGATTGTATCCAGCTTTTCGTCAAGCGCTTTCATGCTGTCGAGATCGGCGCAGTTGAGCTTTTCGATTAGTGATACGGTTTCGCTGATCGGCAGCTCCTGTCGTTTTGCTTTGTCAACGAGCGCAAAATCATCGCTGTCGTCCGCACAGCTGATCCCGCCGATATATTGATGGATACTGTTGTTCACGTCGTCCAGACGGCGCTTTGCCTGTATGAATTCGCTCTTCAGCTTCTGCTGTAGGCTTTCGTAGTTTTCGGTCTTAAAGATCTGCCGAAAGATCTTTTTGCGTTCATCGGTAGAAGCGAGCAGCAGCTTTTTGAAGTCGCCCTGCGCGATCATCGCGATCTGCATGAACTGTCGGCTGTCAAGTCCGATGATCCGATAGATCATGTCATCGACCTCCGACCGTCTGGCGATCACCTTGTTATCAGGCATTTTTAGCTCACAGTCAGCGCTCTCTTTGGTGAACCCTTCACCGCGCGACTTCGGGCGCATATATTCGGGATTGCGCTTGATGCGATATTCCTTGCCGCCGCATTGAAAGCGTAATTCGACATAAGTCGGCGTGTCGGGAGCGGCGTATTTGGAACGCAGCATTGCAGGCACGCGTTCTTCACTGCCGGTCCTGCCGTACAGCGCGTACACGATCGCGTCGAAGATGGTCGTCTTGCCCGCACCCGTATCGCCTGTGATCAGGTACAGCCCGCTGTTGCCCAGCTTGTCAAAATCAATGGTAGTTACTCCCGCGTATGGTCCGAACGCGGACATCGTCAGTTTGATCGGTCTCATGTCAGTCCTCCCATACGCTTTCGATGATATTTTGCAGATAGGTCTGCTGTTCCTCGGTCAACTCCTGACCGTTCTGTGTGCGGTAGAAGTCTCCGAACAGCTCGAGCGGCGACTTTGTTTCCACCTGCGCTTCGGGCAGCAATTCGCCGTTCGCGCGGGTGCGCCGATTGTCGTAATCGAGCTTCATCAGATTGTGATAGATCGTTCTGAGCTTGCCGACCGCGTCGGGGATATCCTCCTCGTCAGTCAGGGTGATGTGGACGTAGTCCTCCTGCAAAGAGGCGCCGTCATAATAGCTTTTCGCCGTCAGCTTGTCATAAGCGCCCCTGATCTCGACCATATCGTGCAGGGGCGTCAGCGGAACGGTGCGGATAGTGAGCTCGCCGTTTTCCGACAACTCTCCGACAGTCACGGATTTCTGATCATTCGCTTCCGAGAAGGAGTATTTCAGCGGCGTACCGCAGTAGCGTATCTTCTTACTGCCGCAGTTCTGCGGACGGTGGATATGACCTAAGGCGACATAGTCAAAGTCGTCAAAGACCTCCGCGTCGATGTTGTCCGTGCCGCCGACAGAGATATCCTCGGATTCGGTACGTGAAGACCCCGTCACAAACTGGTGGGTGACAAGGATATTGCGCTGCTCTGTGTCGATGTGCATACCCTCTACCGCAACGCGAAGCGCGTCGTTATAGCTGTTGATCTTCTCGTCGGGGAAGTACGGGCGCACATGAGCGGGCTTGATAAAGGGCAGCAGCCAGATGTTCACGCCCTTTACCGTGAACGGCGTGACCTCACCGCGGTACACGGGAGAGATATGGATGCCGCTTCGGTCGATCAGGCGCGAGCCGAACGCCAGACGCTCGGAAGAGTCATGGTTGCCGCTGATGATGAATACCTCTGTCTCACGCTTTGACAGACGATACAGAAAGCTGTCGAGCAGCTCCACCGCCTCTGTGGTCGGGATGGATTTATCATAAATGTCGCCCGCGATCATGACCGCGTCGGGCGATTCTTCATCTATGATGTTCAGGATCTCTCTGAGGATATGCTCCTGATCCTCCAGCATCGACATTTCATTGACGCGTTTTCCGATATGCAGATCGGATAAGTGGATAAATTTCATATTTTTGCCCCTCTCCCCATGGTACACGTATGCCGCGGGAACTATAGAGTATATTTCAACGATTTGTTTTCACTTACCGCCCCAACAAACTGTTGCACTGTCCGCAACATAGCTCGCAGAGCGTGAGAGCTCAAACGATATTAAAAAGAAAACAGA
>CADAUE010000177.1:772-3414 GCA_902790985.1 uncultured Ruminococcus sp. | reverse complement strand
TTCACGCCGATATTGAATCGACCTTCCCAGCGACCGTCGCTGCGCTTGCGTAAGGTTCCTTTTCCGTTCTGTCTTTTTGCCATTGTTTTTCACCTCATTTCATGGATGCTTACCGATCGGATTCGCTCTAATCGATAGCTATGCAGCTCAAAACAATACCACATAAATTCAGTAAAGTCGATATCCAAACCTAACAATTATCTCTCCGATTTTTTGTCGATTCAGCTCTATTTATTTCGGCTTTTTCTTTGTCAATGCGGAGTAATCTTTTCACCATTGTTTGAAATGGGACGACCCTTTAGCAACCCACCTAAGGAAAAGTCCAAAGAACGGCGAAACGGTCGGCTCTGCCGCCCGATGTGATCGGCGGGGAAAGCCGCGTAAGCGACCCCCGCTTTTACCTGCTCAAAATCAGTTGGTTTCTAACGCTGAAAAAGCCTCTGAATATGGTACGATGATTTATGTGGTACGATGAAGACCGTTTTCAGAAATGCCGACAAACGGCTCTTTACCGGGCTTTTTCATAGTGTCTATGGTGTATGCTGATTTCATCGTACCATCGTACTCGGGAGATTTCGGTTGTAATTCAGAGTGAAAACTTTATGGTTATTTCGCTTCTCCTTGGTGTAAAGCAAATGCAAGTCGGTAGCTTTTTCTTTGATATAGCGAAGTAAAAATTTACTTTTCATGCGCAGGTAATTACATATTCAGAGTTATAATGCAGGCTCATATTCCTGTCGAGCACAGTGTTATTCTATCAAAAACTATCTGTTGAAACTCACTGATCAACGGAATAAAAAAGCATCCATGCACATGAGAATTATCAATGCTTTATACTACTTTGCTTAGAATGCTTTTTTAGATGTATGAGTGTTTTAAACTATGCCTGCTACGAATCGATCGTCGAGATCGTCAGCGTGGTCTCCTCGAGTACATCAAGCAATACACGAACGGTATCTAAGGATGTGAAGATTGTCACGCCGTTCTCGACTGCCGTCTGACGGATCGCGGTGCCGTCCTCATAGTGTACGCCCGACATGATCGCTCTGGTGTTGATAACGTAGCTGACATAGCCCGCGCGGATCGCGTCGAGAATCTGCGTAGAGCCTTCCGAGAGCTTTTTGAGCGTGCGGGTGCGGATGCCGTGCTCTCGCATAGTCTTAGCGGTCAGGTCGGTCGCCTCTATGTTGAAGCCGAGATTGTAGAAGCGGCGCACCAGCGGGATCGCCTCCTCCTTATCCTCGTCGGCAAGGGTGACGATGACCGTGCCGTAATTTTGCACCTTAGTTCCCGCCGCGACCAGAGCCTTATACATCGCTCTCGACAGGCTCTTGTCGTAGCCTATCGCCTCGCCGGTAGACTTCATTTCGGGAGAGAGATATGCGTCCAGTCCCTTGATCTTCTGGAAGGAGAATACCGGCACCTTGACATAGTATCTCTTTTTCTCTTCGGGATAGAGCTGGAAGATGCCTTGCTCCTTTAAGGACTTGCCGAGAATCACCTCGGTTGCTATATCCGCGAGGGAATAGCCGGTAGATTTTGAGAGGAAAGGTACTGTTCTCGAGGAACGCGGATTGACCTCGATGATGTATACGTTCTCGTTGCCATCCACGATGAACTGAATATTGTACAGTCCGATAATGCCGATGGCTTTACCGAGCTTTTTCGCGTACTGTAAGATAATTCCCTTCACCTTGTCGGAGATGGAGAAGGACGGATAAACACTGATACTGTCGCCGGAGTGCACGCCCGTTCTCTCTACCAGCTCCATGATACCGGGCACGAATACGTCTACGCCGTCGCAGATCGCGTCGACCTCGACCTCTTTACCCATGATGTATTTATCTACCAGAACAGGCTTGTCTTCATCTATTTCAACAGCAGTTTTCAGATAGTGGCGTAAATCTTCTTCCTTTGATACGATCTGCATGGCGCGACCGCCGAGGACAAAGGAAGGTCTAACCAAAACGGGATAGCCGATCTCTGCGGCAGCCGCTACGCCCTCTTCGATAGAGGTAACAGCCTTGCCCGCGGGCTGCGGGATACCGAGCTCCTTGATGATCGCGTTGAAGCTGTCGCGGTTCTCTGCTCTCTCGATCGCGGCGCAGTCTGTACCGATGATCTTTACGCCTCTGTCCATCAAAGGCTGAGCGAGGTTGATCGCGGTCTGACCACCCAGAGAAGCAATAACGCCCTCGGGCTGTTCAAAGTTGATGATCGCCATGACATCCTCGGGAGTGAGGGGCTCATAATAGAGCTTATCGGCGGTGGTGTAGTCGGTAGAAACGGTCTCGGGGTTATTGTTGATGATGATCGCTTCATAACCCGCTCTGCGGATGGTCTGTACCGCATGGACGGTGGAGTAGTCGAACTCAACGCCCTGACCGATACGGATGGGACCCGCGCCGAGCACGATGATCTTTTTCTGATCGGTGCGAACACTCTCATTCTCCTCCTCGTAAGTAGAGTAAAAGTACGGCACATAGCTCTTGAACTCGGAGGCGCAGGTGTCGATCATCTTGAAAATCGGGAAAATCCCTTTTTCTTTTCGGGTATGATAGATCGTCAATTCATCGGTATTCCACAAACGCGCGATCACCTTGTCGGAGAAGCCCATTCGCTTTGCGGGATATAACGCGGTT
>CADAUE010000177.1:0-754 GCA_902790985.1 uncultured Ruminococcus sp. | reverse complement strand
GATATGTGCGCTCAGCTCACGCTCTGTATCGATGATATTTCTCAGCTTGCGGAGAAAGAAGCGATCGATCTCAGTCTGTTCAAAAATCGTGTCAATGTCAATGTTTTGCCTGAGCAGTTCGGCGATCGCAAAGATGCGGTCGTCGGTTCCTTTGCGAATATAATGCAGCATTTCGTCCGCTGACATGGAATCGAACTTCTCGAGATACAGGTGATCGACGCCTGTTTCCAATGAGCGGAGGCCTTTGAGCAGGCTTTCTTCCAGCGTCCTGCCGACGCTCATGATTTCGCCTGTCGCCTTCATCTGGGTGCCGAGGGTGTTGGGTGCGGAGGCAAATTTGTCGAAGGGAAAGCGCGGCAGCTTTGTCACGACATAGTCGAGCGCAGGCTCGAAGGACGCGGGCGTATTAGCGAGCGGAATCTCCTCGAGCCGCAGTCCGACGCCGATCTTTGCGCTGATGCGGGCGATCGGATAACCTGAGGCTTTAGAAGCCAGCGCCGAGGAACGCGACACACGAGGGTTGACCTCGATCACATAGTATTGAAAGGACTGCGGATCAAGCGCGAACTGCACGTTACACCCGCCCTCGATCTTCAAGGTGCGAATGATATTCAACGCGCTGTCGCGCAGCATATGGTATTCTTTATTGGTCAGGGTCTGGGACGGACAGACAACAATGCTGTCGCCGGTATGCACGCCGACCGGGTCGAGGTTCTCCATGTTGCAGACGGTGATCGCGGTATCGTTCGCGTCA
>CADAUE010000176.1 GCA_902790985.1 uncultured Ruminococcus sp. | reverse complement strand
AGCAGACCGCGCCTTTTTTGCCTTTTGGTACTATATTGAACAATAAATACGTCGTTGCGAAAAACCTTGAAACCAACGGTGAAAGCACCCGTTATCTCGGCTATGATAAAACCAACGGCAAGATTCTGTCGATCAGAGAATTTTTGCCCATCGGTTTGTTCGATCGCGGCGAGGATGAAACGAAGCTTTTCGTAACGCCGCAGGATAAAGAGTACTATAACGAAGCTTTTGAAAACTTTAAGAGCTATTATGAAACGCTGAATACGTTGACGGATAAATCTGCGATGATCAACATCGAGGATATCTTCACCGAGAATAACACGGTGTATGTCATCGAAGAAAACGACGATCTGATCTCCTTTACGGAGTATGTCGATCACAACGGCGGTCATCTCGAGTGGGATGTTGCGCGTCCGTTGTTCATGCCGATCATTACGCTGATTGAAAACATCCATAAGCTCGGTATCGGTCATTACGCGATCTCTCCGTCGAACCTGTATGTGACTTCGGCAGGTAAGCTGAAGCTAGGCGGATTCTCTACCGAAAATGAACGCAAGCGCGGTACGATGCTGAAATCTCAGCTGTACGGCGGCTGTGCCGCTCCCGAGCAGTACCTTGATAATGTCCAGCTGGACGTCGCGACCGACATCTACGGCTTGACGGCGACGTTGTTTTACGCGCTGACGGGCAATCTGCCGGCAAACGCGAAGGAGCGCGAGAAGGACGCGCGGCTTTTGATCAGTACCAATACCGTGAAACGTCTGCCGCCGCATGTGGTCACCGCTCTCGCAAACGGTTTGCAGATGAAGAGCGAGGCGCGTATCTCAGATTTTGATGAGCTCAGAGCGCAGCTCTCCGTTGCTTCTACCGTACAGGCGATCCAGGACGAGATCTCCCGCACCGCCAGCATGACGCCCATCAAAAAGGAAGATGAGGGTACCGGCTCAAAGGTGAATCCTACTGCTGTCGGTGTTGTCGCTACGATCGTAGCGCTCTTGCTCTTTGCGGCTGTCGGTCTGTTCTGGCTGCCGACCAACCCGCTGATGGGGCTGTTCACCAGCGGATCTACCGTGCCCGCTACGCTTCCTGCACCTACCGAGGATTGGACCGGTCCTGTCGTCTCTGATTACAGCGGCAAAACATTGGACGAGGTCAAGGCCTCGTTCCAGGGTACCGTTAAGGTATCAGCCGACGGCGATTACAGCGATACCGTTCCCAAGGGTCAAGTGCTATCACAGGAGCCTGCTCCCGGCAAGCCGCTGACAGAGGCGGAGCCGATGCTCTATGTCGTGATCAGCAAAGGACCCCAGATGGTAGCGCTTCCCGAGGTCGAAGGAAAATCCTTTACCGCAGCCGCGGAAGAATTGACGAATCTCGGCTTTATCGTGCTGCAGGAGGTCGAATACAGTAACACGGTCGCCGAAGGCAAGGTGATCGAGTATGTCGGTCATAAGGCTGCTGATAAAATCGAATCCGGCTCTGAGGTCACCATTAAGGTTTCGTTAGGTAAGCAGAAAACCGGTAGTAATTCGAATTGATTTTGAACTGACGAGAATGAAACAGGTGGGTAAAGCTTACCCACCTGTTGTTTTATCCTTTGATCACAGTTTTAGTTTCTGGATATTGTTTTCAGCCTGCCTAATGACGTTGAAGACCTCACCGGCAGAGTCCGGATATTCCTCCGCGAGAATCTCCGGCGAGGCTTCCAGCTTTTGAAAAGCTTGCAGATAGGCGTCGCTGTCCCGATCGGTCATGCTGCCGATATCGGTATAATACTTATCCATAACGGCATAGGCGTAACCGCTGTAAAGCTCCTTCGGTACGGTGAACAGATCTGTCGGATTCTCATCGTTTGCAGAGTACAGCCTGCGAAATACGCGGTAGAGCATGATCATAAAATAGTTGTTGATGGTGCGGTCGAGCTTGCGGTTTTTGGCTGTCGCAGCAAAATCGTAGATGACGTTCATCATGCCGGCGATCAGTCGACGGTTGACGATCTGCGCGGCGCTCTGTTTGCGTGAGGTTCGCTCGATCGGCGCTTCACTGATCTCGTACTCTCGATCGGCTGTTCTGCCTAAGAGATAATCGCAGCTGACGTTGTAATAATCCGCGGCTTTGATCACAAAATCCAAACCACATTCGCGGACGCCTTTTTCATAGTGGGAGAGAAGCGACTGTGAGATCCCCAGCTCCGCTGACGCCTGCTTTTGGCTGAGCTTCTTTTCTTTGCGTAAAAATGTGAGATTGCGTGAAAAATCTTTGTTCATGGTATCACCTTTTTATATGATATACTACCAGTATAATACAAATATTACAGTTTGTAAAGTCGGAGGTTCCTATGAAATCCTATTATATCCATCTCATTCGTCACGGCGCGATCAGTCAGACGCTGAACGGCAGGTATATCGGCACAACGGACGTCCCGCTGTCTGACGAAGGAAGGGCGGCAGTGCGTAAGCTGAGCGGCACGATGGATTATCCGTACGCAAAGGTCGTATTTACTTCTCCTCTGAAGCGTTGTACTCAGACTGCAAAGATCATTTATCCGAACCTTGAAGCGATCGCGGTCGATCAGCTGATGGAATGTAACTTCGGTGAATGGGAGAACAAGTCCGCCGACGATCTGCGCGGCGACGAAGGCTTTTCCAAATGGCTCGCCGGTGATAA
>CADAUE010000175.1 GCA_902790985.1 uncultured Ruminococcus sp. | reverse complement strand
GCAAGCAGCGGGGTATTTGACCCTTTTAATCGGTTGAGATTGCCACGGCTCTTGCGAGCCTCGCAATGACATTTTCATAAGCGGTTGAGATTGCCACGGCTCTTGCGAGCCTCGCAATGACATTATATATATTGCCCCTCGCAGTGACATTTTCATAAGCGGTTGAGATTGCCACGGGGCGCATTTCAGATTGTCATTGCGAGGAGGAACATGGTTCCGACGTGGCAATCTCTACCTTTTCCTTTGCGTCCCTCGCAATGACTATTTTAAATAAAAAGCTCCGCTTGATGGCGGAGCTTCTTTTTGTCTCAACGTTTCAGCTTATCCCAAAGGATGACTTTGCCGCTTGACAGGGTCTTTTGCATGTCGATGATCCGCTGGTTCGTACTGCCGCGGAATTGGAGCATGAGCGACTTTTGCGCTTCGATAAACGGTCCGTCGACGAGGATGTCGATCAAAGACAGCATCTCATCGGTACAGTGGGTATGCTTACGCCCGCCCTGTACCAGATCGCGGTCATAGACAAAGCCCGTGAACGCCCAGACGGTCTTGTCGGGATATCGCTCTTTGACCTTTCTGAGAAAAGGCAGGAGCGCCACTTGATTACTCGGCTCAAAGGGCTCTCCGCCGAGCAGGGTCAGCCCGTCGACATAGTCGGGCGACAAGGAATCGAGGATGGTGTTTTCTGTTTCTTCCGTAAAGGGCTCGCCATAGGAGAAGTCCCATGTCTCGGGCTGGAAGCAGCCCTTGCAGCGGTTGGTACAGCCGGACACGAACAGCGTTGTGCGCACTCCTTCCCCATCGGCGATATCACAAAATTTGATGTTGCAGTAGTTCATAGCTTTTTGATAGTTAGGAGTGAGAAGTGAGGAGTGAGGAGTTAATGGTGGGCTTTGCCCACACCCATTTATAGAAGCGCTGAAACGTTTCCGTTTGTCTTTATAGGAATCAAAACACGAAGTGTTTCCCAAAACTCCTCACTCCTAACTCCTCACTCCTAACTCTTATAAGTGTAAAACGCGGTCTCTGATCTCTTGCGTGCGTCCCTGGTTCCAGTACTGGGTACCGATCGGGCACTCCCAGATCAGCTTGCCGTCCTCTTCCACGATCGCGATCTCGCCGTCGTAGCCGCAGACCTGGCAGTAGTCGGATTTGGTGTTCAGCTCGGCGTACATGATGTTGTCGTAGATGAACTTCATCACCGAGAGGACCGCCTTGATATTGTTCTGCATGTCGGGGACTTCCACATAGCTGATCGCGCCGCCCGGAGACAGAGCTTGGAACTTCGCCTCGAACTTGAGTTTAGAGAACGCGTCGATCTCTTCGGTGACATGGACATGGTAGGAGTTGGTGATATAGCCCTTGTCGGTGATGCCCTCGATCACGCCGAAGCGCTTTTGCAGGCACTTGGCGAATTTATACGTCGTGCTCTCGAGCGGTGTGCCGTAGAGCGAGAATTCGATACGGTGCTTCTCCTTCCAGCCCTTGCAAGCATCGTTGAGACGCTGCATGACCTTCAAAGCGAACGGCTCGCCCTCGGGGTCGGTATGGCTCTTGCCGGTCATATATTTGACGCACTCGTACAGTCCCGCGTAGCCCAGCGAAATGGTGCTGTAGCCGCCGTAGAGCAGCTTGTCGATGGTCTCGCCCTTTTGCAGTCTCGCTAAAGCGCCGTACTGCCAAAGGATCGGCGCGGCGTCGGACAGAGTGCCTTTCAATCTATTGTGGCGGCACATCAAAGCGCGGTGGCAAAGCTCCATGCGCTCGTCAAAGATCTCCCAGAAGCGATCCATATCCCCGCCGGAGGACAGCGCGATATCGGGCAGGTTCACGGTGACGACGCCCTGGTTGAAGCGTCCGTAATACTTCGGCTGACCGTTCTCGTCCACATAAGGCGTGAGGAAGCTGCGGCAGCCCATGCAGGTGTAGCAGTGACCCTCTCCGTTTTTGTCGACCTTTAATTCCAGCATCTTCTTCTCGGAGATATAGTCGGGCACCATGCGCTTGGCGGTACATTTCGCCGCGAGCTCCGTGAGGTACCAATAGGGCGAATCCTCATGGATGTTCTGCTCCTCGAGCACATAGATCAGCTTCGGGAACGCGGGGGTGATGTACACGCCCTTCTCGTTCTTCACGCCCTCGATACGCTGGTTGAGGGTCTCTTCGATGATCAGCGCAAGATCCTTCTTCTCCTGCTCGTTTCTCGCTTCACCGAGGTACATGAACACGGTGATGAACGGCGCCTGCCCGTTGGTAGTGAGCAGGGTGACGACCTGGTACTGGATGGTCTGGACGCCGCGGTTGATCTCTTCGCGCACCCTGCGCTCAACGATACTCTCGACCTTTTCCTTGGTCGGGATCACGCCCAGCTCGTCAAATTCCTTCAAAACGAGTTTTGTGATCTTCTTGCGCGATACGTCTACGAAAGGCGCGAGATGGGTCAGCGAGATCGACTGGCCGCCGTACTGGTTCGACGCGACCTGCGCGATGATCTGGGTAGCGATGTTGCAGGCGGTGGAAAAGCTGTGGGGCTTCTCGATCATGGTACCGCTGATGACGGTGCCGTTCTGGAGCATATCCTCGAGGTTGACGAGATCGCAGTTGTGCATATGCTGGGCAAAGTAATCCGCGTCATGGAAGTGGATGATACCCTCTTCATGCGCCTTGACGATGTCCTCGGGCAGGAGGATGCGCTTGGTGATGTCCTTAGAGACCTCGCCCGCCATGTAGTCGCGCTGGACGGAGTTGACGGTCGGGTTCTTGTTACTGTTCTCCTGCTTGACCTCCTCATTATTGCACTCGATGAGGGTCAGGATCCGGTTATCGGTGGTGTTGGCGACACGCGCTAAGGAACGCGTATAGCGATAGCGGATATAGAGCTTGGCGGTCTCATACGCGCCGAGCTTCATGATCTCGGTCTCGACCAGCTCCTGGATCTCTTCGACGGATAACGCGCGGGAAACACACGCGCCGGTATCGGCGATGGTCTTGGCGATACCCTCAATCTGCTCATCCGTGAGCAGTCTGCCGTTGACGTTGGCAAGGTCAGCCTTTTTGACGGCGTCGATGATCTTCTGCGGGTTAAAGGTCTCTTCCGAGCCGTTACGTTTGATGATCTTCATAGGTTACTCCTTTAGTCGGTTTCTGTTATTAATACTACAATTTGGTGCTGAATCTTAGTATAACAACTATATCTTGTGGTGTCAAGCGAATTACGACTGTATTTTGATTACAGTTTCGTCACCATTCCCACGGCAACGAAGTTGCTTTTTTTGATTATCTGAAAAGTATCATCTATCGGACAAGTACACGGCAACGAAGTCGGCAACGAAGTTGGCAACAAAGTTGCTTTTCTTGATCATCAGAAAAGTAACATCTATTGGATAGGATCGCGCGGCGTGTTTTTCTTGATCTGCTGAAACGTGACAGACCTTTTTAATGAGGAGTGAGGAGTTAGGAGTTAGGAGTTTTGGGAGGGCTTCGCCCTCACCCATTGATAGTAAGTTTGCTTTTTGACAGAGGCAGGTGCGCTGTGGTTAGCTGTAGTTACTACAATCCAAAACGCGTCAGCGTTTCCCACAACCATTCACCATTCACCATTCACCATTCACCATTCACTATTCACCCTTCACCGCTATGTTATCGTTTTTATCGTTATATCGTACAAAGCCGCATAAACACTGGGCTTTTCGCTGTACGATAAAATGAACCTTATCGTTTTTTATCGTACACACGGCAAC
>CADAUE010000174.1 GCA_902790985.1 uncultured Ruminococcus sp. | reverse complement strand
CTTTTCAAGTGAATTTTTTGTAATCAAATCCGGTGTATAGGCGGAGGCTGTCAGCACCTCTGCCAAGAAGAACCATGTCGAATTCCCTTGCTTTTTAGGGGCATGTGTGATAAGATGATTACCGATAATGTTAAAAAGGAGAGTTTCGGCTTTTTGCGGTTATCCTGTCGATAATCGGCTGAGCCTGTACGCTTATGGGTGACCTCGGTCTCGGAAAATATAAGACCATCAGAGAATTTGTCGAGTCAAAGCTCCGTGCGTTTGAAGAGCGCGGACTGACGATGCAAACGCTGTTCTCCCTGATGTTCCAGGAAAAAGAGAATATCATGTATGAGCGCAGCCGCGGTTATCATATCGAGACCTTCTCCTACGGCGAAGCAGAGGACAGGATCCTCTCCCGCGCTGTATCGTTAAAAGAACAGCTCTCCGATATTGAGCCGGGCTCTGTCGTCGGACTGTCGATGGACAACTCTCTGACGTGGATCGAGATGTTCTGGGCGATCATTCTGTGCGGCTACAACCCGCTGCTCATCAACCTGCGCCTGTCACAGGAGATGGTCGAGGGCGCTTTGCGCGATTGCCACGCGAAAGCCGTCGTATCCGATCAGCGCGTCTATTCCGTCAAGACCGCCATGAGCGGCGACGTCGGGTTATCCGATCAGCGCATAAAGCCCGATACCTTCGGCGAAGAGATCCTTGTCATGACGTCGGGCACTTCCCGTCATGTCAAGATCTGTGCCTACTCAGCCGAAGAACTGTATCATCAGATCAAGGGCAGTTACGGCATTATCCGAGAGTGTGACTTGATCAAGCGCCATTATGAAGACCGCTTGAAGCTTTTGACCTTCCTGCCGTTTTACCACACCTTCGGTCTGGTAGCGGTCTACATTTGGTTCTCGTTCTTTTCCCGCACCTTTGTAGAGCTGAAGGACATGCAGCCCGATACCATCACGGGCACGGTGCGCCGCCATAAGGTGACTCACATTTTCGCCGTTCCGCTGTTCTGGGAAAAGGTATACGAACAGGCGAAAAAGACCATTCATCTGCGCGGTGAGGAAACGAAGCAAAAATTCGAGAAAGCCATGCGCCTGAGAGAGAAGCTCGGCGATTCCTCTGCGGGTAAGCTGTTCTCAAAGCTTGCGTTCAAGGAAGTCCGCGAGAACCTCTTCGGCGAGAGCATCCGCTTCATGATCACGGGAGGCTCGACCATCTCTAAAGACGCCATGCGTTTTTTCAACTTCATCGGCTACCACCTTGCCGACGGCTACGGCATGAGCGAGATCGGCATCACTTCCGTGGAGTTATCCGCAAAGCCGAGTCTCCTCAACGACTGCTTCATCGGCAAACCGATGGACGGCATGGAGTACCGTATCAATGAGCACGGAGAGCTCGAAGTCAAAGGCAAAGCCGTCGCGCGGTACATCATCGAGGACGGAAAGCGCAAGATCATCAATCGGGATTTCTTCCAAACCCATGATCTCGCAAAATGTGTTGACGGTCATTATCAGATACTCGGCAGAAAAGACGATCTGATCATCGGCAGCTCGGGAGAGAACCTCAACCCGAACCTGATCGAGCCTGAGCTGAAGCTCGACGGCGTGAACGAAGTCTGCCTGATCGGAGCGCAAAGCGGCGATCAGGTCACTCCGACATTGGTGTTCTCCGTCAACCGCTTTATCACCGCGGAAAAGCTCACAGCCATCGACCGCGCGGTCAAAGCAAAGCTCGATGAAATACACCTGTCCTCTGAGATCCGCCGGCTGCTCTACGTCAGCGACCCGCTGATCGTCGGCGACGAATTCAAGCTCAACCGCCTGCGCTTAAAACAGCAGTTGGAGGATAACGCCTTTACAGCTGTCGTACCGTTACAGCTCAGCGACAGTCTGCACGACGAGCTCGCTCAGCGGATCAGAGAATTCTTTTCAGCCGCATTAAATATAAAGACGGAGGAGATCGCCGATCAGGCGGATTTCTTCCTTGATCTCGGCGGTTCCTCGCTCGACTACTTCGGCATGATCAGCGCCATCGAAAATGTATTTTCGGTCAAGATACCTGTCGAAAAAAGCACTGAGCTGTCCACCGTAGCGGCGTTCCACCGCTATTTGTCCGAAACGCTCTAAAGCGATCACTATATTATGTTACATACGTTATTCAATTGGTTTGTGAAAGTGACAGGCTGGCCTGTCCAGTACTTCTGCTTTCATACAAAGATATATTATGAAGATAAGTCCGTCCGGTCGCGCCGTATCCGCGGCAAGGCGATCCTGATCTCGAACCACCTGTCCGTCTACGACTATCCCGTCGCGATGTTCACGTTCCCGACGCGTACCCTGCGTTTCCAGATGTCGGAGCTTGTCATGAAAAAGCCCGTTCTCGGTACTTTCCTGAGAATGCTCGGCGGCATTTATGTTAACCGCGATTCTCACGATTTTTCTTTTATGGCAAAATGCGAGAAGATACTCTCTAAAGGCGGCGTCATCGGTATCTGCCCCGAGGGGAGATTACCGATGAAAGGGGAGACCCCTCCGCTCGCGTTCAAGACAGGAGCCGCGTATCTCGCGCTCACGACGGATACCCCGATCATCCCGATGGTCACCGACGGCAACTACTTTCGGTTTAGACAGCGTGCCCATGTCATCATCGGTACGCCGATCAACCCCTCCGATGTCGCCG
>CADAUE010000173.1 GCA_902790985.1 uncultured Ruminococcus sp. | reverse complement strand
GACTCCTTGACAGGCGCCAGCCTGCCTGCGTCGCCCGCCGTGCTCTGCAAAATTTATCCCTAATATCTGATTAAATCTTTTTATTAAGGATTAGTATTAGACGATAAACTCGTTGCAAAACGGCGGGAGTTATGGTAGAATAAAATCACTATTGTCAAGGAGGAGAGAAATGATGGAAACACTACTCAACGACGCTGACCACAGAACGCCGTCGGTGAACAGAAAGTTTTCATGGACGATGCTCGTGTCTGTTTTGATGCTGCTCGTTTCACTGGTGATCGCCTTTTTAGTCTTTAAGAATATTTTTACGTATGAGCTCAAGCACGCGTATACAGCCGATGCGCCGCTCTATTGGACGGTAGGCAGGGGTATGCTGAACGGCTTGACGCCTTATGCCGATCTGTATGAGAACAAACCCTTAGGGGTTTTTCTGATCTCAGCGCTTTCGTTCCGTTTGACCGGTGAAACGATCCTTTGCAATATCGTAAGTTGTGTGGCGGTGTTGATGATCGCCGCGCTGCCGGCGTTATTCCTCTTTGATATGTATAAGGACAACAAAAGCGTCAGCACCCTCAGAAAGGCCACGGTATCTACGGCTGTATTTCTAAGCTGTCTGTTCCTTACGGTCTATATCGAGCTGCGCTCGGGCGGATTTCAGGTCGAGGCGATCGGCGCCGCGTTTTCCGCACTGTTCATTTGTCTGGTGCTCAAGCTGAAAAACGCAAAAAGCAAGAAGAGCAGGGTGATCCTCACCGCCTTGGCGGCTGTTGCGATCAGCTGTACCGTGATGATGAAAGAACCGTTTGTGCTGGTTTCCGTATTCGGCGCGCTGTTATTTATCGACAGCTTCAAGTCGCTTCTGAAAGACATGGTGATCCCTTGTCTGATCGGGGCGGCGGCGACCGTGATCGGGCTCGCCGCGGGCGGCGTTCTCGTACCCTACTTTACGATCTATATCAAGCGGATGTTTGAGACCAGACTCGGGGGTCAAAGCTCCGCTTTGAGCTCGGCGTTCAACCTCTCGCGTCTTGTCAAAGACATAAAAAGCTTTAGCATATGGCTGCTGATATTATTGATTGGCTTCATTGTCCTCGCGCTGGTAAGGGCGATCGCGGCGAAAAAGAGCGTCCCCCTGATCCTGTTCCATGTTATCAAGGTGGCTGTCGCGATTTTGATCGCGTCATTCTGTGTCGGCGTGGGCAGATATTATTACAACCATCACTTTATTTTTGCCGCACCTGTCTATTGTGCGCTGATCATCTGCGGGGGAGAGACCCTGCTCGATCTGCGCTTCAAAAAAGATTTTGTGAGCTTGGCGGCGATCGCGCTGTGGGGCGTCGCGCTTGTGTCGTGCATCTTGAACATCGGCAACCCCTATGCCGGAGATTATACCCAAAAGTACAATTCGCTGAAAAACAAGGCGGCATATGTCGATTCGCTGCTTGATTTCTACGGCGAGGAGCGGTATCAGTTTATCGGCTTCAACGGCGAGGATGTGTTCTTCGGGACGACCGAACATTCTCCGCAGGGCCCGGCGTTCGCCCAGGATCCCGATAACTTCCAGAGTGCGGATACATGGTTTTCAAAGAGCTTGATCGAACAGCTCGATAACAGCAATATCGTTATCGTAAAGGCGTTTTTCTGTCCCGCGATCAACGATCGGATCCAGGAGACCCTCAACAGAGATTTTACCGAGCATCCGTCGATTCCGTTCAAAACGGCTCCGCCGCCGGACTTTGCGTACAAGATCTATTACCGCACATCAAAATACGCGCCGCAGTCCGTTCGTTCTTCCCAGCAATAGATATTAAAGTGTTTTATTGCTACTTAGTATAAGAACGGTTCCGATCGAGGGAGACGTCCGATACCGTGTTGTATGATTGTCGATAGATCCTACCGATACAGCGGAAAAAATGATTGACAAATCCCATGCTTTTGTGTTATGATATCTAATTGTGGAAGACTGTGCCATTAGCGCGCCCTTTTTCCGTCAAAATGGGTGAAAATGATAGATTCTACCTATGGTTTTCGTGCATTTTGATAAGCACCGCTTTAGTGTGATAAACACTTTGTCAAACGACGGGTGTTTTTCATAAATGCCGGCTGCCGGTTACGGCGGCTGACAGTTCAATTCTTTATGATTCTTTGAAAGGAGGAAAAACATGCCAACCTTTAATCAGTTAGTCCGCAAGGGCAGACAGGTTTCCGAGAAGAAGGCGAAGGCTCCCGCACTTTTGAAGGGCTGGAACTCGCAGAAGAATCGTCCGATCGATCAGAATTCTCCTCAGAAGCGCGGTGTTTGCACCGCTGTCAAGACTGCGACTCCTAAGAAGCCTAACTCCGCGCTCCGTAAGATCGCCAGAGTTCGTCTTTCTAACGGTATCGAGGTCAGTTCCTATATCCCGGGCGTTGGCCACAACCTGCAGGAACACTCCGTTGTTCTCATCCGCGGCGGCCGTGTTAAGGACTTACCTGGTGTACGTTACCACATCATCCGCGGTACGCTTGATACTCAGGGTGTAAACGGTCGTATGCAGGCCAGATCAAAGTACGGCGCTAAGCGTCCGAAGAAAAAATAAGGAATTGACATACTCAAAGAAATAATGATTTCTTGTTCTGTATTGTAACAGAGGATTGAAATAGAAGTGGGCGTATATGCCTCTGACCTCTGTGCATTACGGGAGTTTGTCACTTTCGAGTACCAATGATTTCTCAATTATTGTGAAGGAGGGAAGTAAAGATGCCCAGAAGAGGTCAGATCGCAAAACGTGA
>CADAUE010000172.1 GCA_902790985.1 uncultured Ruminococcus sp. | reverse complement strand
CATCGTACCATCGTACTCGGGCTCTTTTCGGTTGTAATTCAGGGTGAAAACTTTATGATTATTTCGCTTCTCTTTGGTGTAATCAACGCCGAGTTTTTGGAGCGAATTTTTGTATTTACTGAGCTTGGAGCTGAGGTTATTCGCGCCGATATTCAGACCCAAACGCTCGCACAAATCTGTCGCTGTTCCCTCGTAGATCAGCTCCTGTTTCATGAACGAAACGAGGGCGGACATGGCTTCATCGGCGAGGAGTAACTCGCGCTCCATATCGATTGAAGCGATCGGATACCATCGGCAGGTATCGTGATCGAAACGGACAGGAAGATCGCCGTCGGGCAGGTCTCTGCTGATATAGGAAAGCCTGCCGAAAGGTTTGCCGTCCGCCCTGCGCTCGAGCACATAAATGCCGTCGGCAGCCGCTGTCAAACCTGTCGAACCAAGCACGGAATCAAAGGTATCTTTCGCCTTCATCTTCCGTGTGTGGTGGATGCAAACGATGGCGATATCCAGTCGATCGGCGAGGTTTTTCAGAGCGGAAATGACGGCGTAATCACCTGCGTAAGTGTCGCCCTTAGGCTTGCGGATCTTCTGCAAAGTGTCGATGACGACGAGGTTGGTGTCGGGGTGCTCTTTGACGAAATCCTCGATCTGTTCGGTGAGACCTCCGCCGAGTCTGCCTGCCTTAGTCGCTTCATGGAACTTGGAAGGAATGACGTCGCGTATCCCTCTCGCGCGCTGGATCAATCTCGATTCGGGATCTTCCAGATCGAGATACAGAACCGTGCCCTGCTCGGTGTCATGGTCGAGAAACTTCTCGCCCTCGGCGACGGAAAAACAGAGGTCAAGCATGAGCCATGACTTGCCTTCCTTGCGCTTGCCTGCGACGATATTCAGTCCTCGGGGGAGCAATCCGTTGACAATAAAGCGGGCGGGCTTGACGGTTTTTTTCATCAATTCATCTCCGCTGACCGTCCTCAGCTTCTTGAATTTTTTTCGCTTTTGCTCAGCTTCCTGTCCGAGTTCCGCATCCGGCATCGGCTTGTTATGCTCCCTGTGTACATAATACGTTCCGTCGTGATTCTTAAATGCATCCCAATTCATCATAACATTCCTCCTTATTCGTCTATGATAATGTTGGCTCAGGCTGTACCTCCTGCTGACGGTACAGCCTGAGCTTTTGCCTTACGGCTTTGGCGTTCAGCTCACACGGGCGGGCTGATACTCTTCAAACAACTTGCGCTGAAGCGCGATCCTCTGCTCCTCTTCGGCTCGCTCTGCCTGTTCTTCATAGAACCGCTCTATCGCCGTTTCAAGCGGAAGCAGGTGATACTCAAGGTTGCCGTTGAGGATCGTGCCGTCCTTTGCCGTCATGTGAGTATGACGGGTCTCGATCAGCCCCTTGTCAACCAGCTCCCCGACGTACTTTGATACGGTTTTCTTCGTGACGCCGAGCGCCTGAGAAATGTTTCGGTACGACGGAAAGCAGGTGTAGGTTTTGCGGTCCTCGCGGTACAAAAGATAGAAGTAAAGCATGAAGGCGGTCGGGTGAAGGCCTAAGATAAAGACCTCGTTCGGTACGATAAAGGCGTTCGAAAGAGAAGCTTTGCTCATATTTCTTCACCCTTATGCGCGTCGATCCACTCGAGGAAATCCTTTGAGGGGACGACGATACGCGAGCCGATCCTTACGGAAGGAAAGCCCGCTTCATGCATCAGCTCATACACGCCCGATCTCGAAATACCGAGCAGGGCGCTGAGCAATTTGGCGTCAAGAAACAGCGGAAGCTGTTCGTAACTTGTGTACGTACTCTGCTTCGTCATCAGTCTCTCACCGCCTTTGCGCCGCAGCAACGCGCGAGAAAAGTTTGTGTGCTTATAATATCAAACCTCCTAAACAGTAAGATTTTACATTGATCCATACACAAGACCGCCGAAGCCAGCAGGCGCCTCAGTTTTCTCACGTATGTATTGTTTGACGGTTCAACGCTTCAAACACAGTGAGAATTGAGACAGATCTTTGTATTCAGGAGGTCCGTCAAGGCCGCCAAAACCTTGACTGTACATTTATTATACAACAGCATTATGACAATAAACGGGACTTTGATTTTTGAGCCTCGACCGTTAATTGTGGCATACAAAAAGCCGAAACAATCCGCGTGTTTTGCAGACTGCTTCGGCTTTTCTCTTGTTATGACAGTATCTCGAGCATGAAGCGCGCTCCCGCTTTGAAGCCTTCGATGTAGGTGTCGCGCTCCGAAAGCGCGGTCAGGGTCGTTCGGTCTCGGAACAGCTCCTCGAGAAGGTCTCTCTGCGCTTGCTCCGATTCGGGCAGGTTTCCGATCAACGCCTCTTCATCGTTCAGCACCTTGGCATTCATCGCCTTTGTTTCCTTGCTCTGCCGATACTCATACGGCGTGAGGTTGCCGTAGAAGAACTCGTTTAGTATACTCACGGTATCACTCCCTTACGGCTACAACACTACCACAACCCGCGCCGAATATCCAGCGGCAATTCCGACAAATAAAGAGAAAGATTATTTGCTGAATGTGACAAGGCGCTGTTGCCGAGCGAGGGCTCTTCTTTGATAAGGCGTGGTAATATTTGCCCGACTGTCTATTGTAAAGCACGGCGTTTTATGATATGATCTTGCTGAACAAGCAAGAAGCGGAGGACGGAAGAATGGTCAAAGAATTAGTGCATGACCCGCTGTTTTTGGGGATCAAATCAAAGGATGCGACAAAGGAAGATATCCTCGTCGGGCGGGATCTTCTCGACACACTCATAGCGCACCGTGAAACGTGCGTCGGCATGGCAGCGAATATGATCGGCGTTACCAAAAGGATCATCGCCTTCAATGATAACGGCAGATACACCGTGATGTACAATCCCGAGATCGTGAGCAAGTCGGGGATCTTTCAGACAGAGGAAGGCTGTCTCTCCCTGCTCGGAGGACCGAGACCGACCACTCGCTGCAAAACCATCCGCGTGAAGTATCAGGACAACAGCTTCTCTTGGAAAACGGCAAGCTACACAGGCTTCACCGCGCAGATCATTCAACACGAGATCGACCACTGCAACGGAGTGTTGATTTAATGGTGCTGTCGGATGACCCGCACACAGAGATAATCGGCGATATAATAATCGACGTTAATAAAATCGGCGATAAACACCAACAGGCTGTACTCTCACAATGAGGGCACAGCCTGTTCTCTATTCCGCCTCGAAATCATTATTTCTTAGCCTTATGGTGCGGTATTACTTTCAGGGATTTACCTCTTGCTTTAAATCAGCAGATAGTTCAGTAGTCCAGTAACCTGCCATAGTCATTCCATTCTCCGAACAATCGTCCTTTTTTGGTTTCCGCGATCAAATGTGCAAGCGTTTGCTCGTAGATGGCTGGATTCCGCTTCTTGTAAAAAGCCACATTATACGCGCGAACCCGCTGATATAATGGCGGGAAGCTCCTGAATTTAGACCAGCACCGTGCGTTTTTCATCGCTGTTTCTATATCACGGTCGACCTTAAAGCTCCGAGCACCCATCGCGGGAAGGACTGCTCTGCCGGCGTCAGTCATCAAACCCAGCTTTTCCAGACGGCGAACCCTCTCTTTGTTCAGTTCCGTCCACGGGCTGTTCTTTTTTCTTGGTGAAAATCTCTGCATCCGTACTCCGTCAACAACGGCATGGGTACTGTCTATCCAGCCAAAGCAGAGCGCCTCTTCAACGGCGTCCAGATAATAGAACACATCCGGATTGATCGGTCTGCCTCGCTTCACCTTGATCCAACATTCCGTTTCTTTTGATGAATGTAATGAGAGCCATTGCCTGAATTCATTGCGGTTATTCACTTGCAGGATGTTTTCTTTCATTGCTCCTCACACCGATCGATTTTGTTCTCAACGCATAAACAGATCAGGATTCACACGCAAATATATCCTCTGAAACCGCGGGATGAATAATAAGAATCCGCTCCGTTGTGAAAGGTAAACACCCTGCCGTATCTGCGCTCACAGAACAAGGCTCCGCCTTTCTTCCTGATCGACTCAGGCGCATGGATCCAGCTCGACGTTTTTAAGTCATATTCTCCGCTCTGCTGTAATCTGTAATAGAGGTCTTCTGTCAGAAGCTCGATGCCCATTTCTTTCGCCAGCCGTTCCACACTGCCTGTCGGCGGATTCTTCTTTCGCTTTTGCAAAGCCTCATCATCGTAACACAGACTTCTGCGGGCGGCGGGAGATTCCTTGGAACAGTCGCAGAAGATGAGCTTCTCTCCGGCTTCATCAAAGCCGATCGTATCAGGCTCGCCGCCGCTTTCCTCCATATTCCGCAAAGCCTTCAGCGCGGCAGGATTATCCTTCAGTCGGCTTTCAACATACTCCCATTGAAGATTCGGGTGGCGATCCATGTTTTCAATAAACCTGTTTTTCAGTATTTCCAGCATTGTTTTGTCCTCCCTGACGAGATTGATGTTAACCGTGTTTTGTAGAGGTCATTTTATGTTCCGATCTCTCATTCTTCCTCAGGCATCTCTACGAGCATCGAGTTGCGTGAAAAGCAATGCAGCTTCACGTCGTGATCGGGCATGGTGAAGCTCAGGACAAAGCCCTTCTCCCGATCATAGTCCCTCATCAGCTCTGCGCCGTCAAGGGTGAACGAATAGTTCGTATCCGTGGCGATCATGTCAAAGTACAGCGTCACCTTTTCTCCGGCTCTGTACGCGTCCTTCGCGTTTGGATACGCTATCTTCTGACCACAGTAATCGACCTTGTATTTCTTAGCAAACAGTCCCATGTTGCACCTCGATATAAACAGTGTTATTGTGTCCATTCAAAGATGATAACTGATTTGTCGTCTGTTCGTAGTCAGAATCGATCAGCTCGATCTGTTCACCGGCACATTGAAAGCCGTCGATGATACTCCTGTT
>CADAUE010000171.1 GCA_902790985.1 uncultured Ruminococcus sp. | reverse complement strand
ATAGCCTTCCCCTTGAGGGGTAGGTGGGCAATTCGCCGAACAAGGCGAATTGGTCGGATGAGGTGGAAACGTTTTCTCCTCATCCCTTGAATCGATGGAACGGAAAGGCTTTTAGAATCTGAAATCTCTGCGGTTGGAGCTCTTGATATCCTCGATGTTCTGCTCGGCGATCGCGCGCACCTTATCCTTCGGGATGCGCTTGAGCTCTTTCTCAATCATCTCAAAGCCGATCTTCTTCGTCTCGGGAGAAGCGTAGTCGACCAGATACTCGGCAAGGGTCATCAGCGCGTTCGGATGACAGCAGTTGAGGATCTGACCCGACTTGCACAGCGACATGAAGCGGTCGCCTGTTCTGCCCTCGCGGTAGCAGGCGGTACAGAACGACGGAATGTGTCCGCTCTTCATCAGCCAAGCGACGACCTCGTCAAGCGTACGCTGGTCGGAAACGTCGAACTGCTCGGTGTCATGCGGGCGATCCTTCTCCGCATAGCCGCCGACAGAGGTACGCGAGCCGCCGGATACCTGAGAGATACCCAGCCGCAGGAGCTTGGAGCGCACCTGCTCACTCTCTCGGGTAGAAATGATCATGCCCGTGTAAGGCACCGCCAGACGGATACAGGCGGTGATCTTCTCAAAGGTCTCGTCGTCGATCCCGCCGTCGAACTCGTCGGGGTCAATATCGTCGGCACGCTTGACGCGCGGCACGCTGATCGTGTGAGGGCCTACGCCGTGGACAGCTTCAAGGTGCTCGGCGTGCATGAGCAGACCCGCGAACTCGTATTTATACATTTCCAATCCGAACAGAACGCCTAAGCCGACGTCGTCGATACCGCCCTCCATCGCGCGATCCATCGCCTCGGTGTGGTAATCGTAATCATGCTTGGGACCTGTGGGATGCAGGTGGAGGTAGCTTTCCTTGTGATAGGTCTCCTGGAACAGGATATAGGTGCCGATACCGGCGTCCTTGAGCTTGCGGTAATTCTCGACCGTAGTGGCGGCGATATTGACGTTCACGCGGCGGATGGCGCCGTTCTTGTGGTGGATGCTGTAGATGGTGTCGATACACTCGAGGATGTATTCGATCGGGTTGTTCACGGGATCCTCGCCGCTCTCGATGGCAAGGCGCTTGTGACCCATATCCTGCAGAGCGATGACCTCGGCTTTGACCTCTTCCTGGGTCAGCTTCTTGCGCGGGATGGTCTTGTTCTTCATATGATACGGGCAGTACAGGCAGCCGTTGACGCAGTAGTTCGAAAGGTACAGCGGGGCGAAGATGACGATACGGTTGCCGTAAAAGGCGAGCTTGATCTCTTCGGCGATCTCATAGATCCGCTTGGTGACCTCGGGATCATCGCACGCGAGCAGAACGGATGCTTCACGGTGGGTCAGACCGTTACAGCGGCAGCCGGTCGCCGTGGGGATGGGACGGGCTTTCTCGAGGATCTGATTGATCAGCTCCATATTGTTTTTATTCTTCTCCGCGTAGGCTAATGTCTCGCGGATCTCTTCATCGTTGATGAATTCCTCTGCGTGGAGGGATTTAGGGTTGTAGATAGCCATATGTTTTATCTCCTTCATATTTGTTTAGTGAGGAGTTAGGAGTTAGGAGTGAGGAGTTAATGGCGGGCTGCGCCCACACCCATCTATAAGGATGCAGAAGCGTTACTGCTCTATCCTTTAGGAATCAAAAGCCGAAGGCTTTCCCGCAACTCCTAACTCCTAACTACTCACTCCTAACTGCGTATTAAATGCTCGCGTATGCGGTCTTGACGGAAACGCCGTCGAGCGAACCGATCCGACCGCTCAGAGCGGCGATCTTATCCTGCGGCGCGTCGACCGCTACGCTGATGAGTCTGACGCCTCTCTCCTTGTACGGCACGCCCATGCGTCCGATAACATAGTCCGAAAAGCCCGACAGCAGCTCATTCAGCTCAGATGTAGAGCTGTCGTTCTCGACGATGATGCTGATGACAGCCACTCGTGTATCCAAAGTATCACCTCTTTTTGACATCAAAGAACTTTCGCAGGGCTTTTCGGGGTCCCCGGAGGAAGATTCGCAAAGACCGTTATTATCAAAAAAGCCGCACCAATAGGCGCGGCAATACACTTTCTCTGTATCAATGTATCTGCGACGCCTTTCAGTCAGGACGACTGTCCTTTGTGTCAGGAATCTATGAACTCAGTGTAACATATGTATAGGAAGAAGTCAATGGAAATATTCATCGTTGACTTTTTTCGACAAGTTCAGTATAATCCGAGTAGAGGTATATATATGAAAACGTTGGACAGACCCCGCATCTTCAAATTTGATAACGTCAAGCTGCTCGTCATCACACTGGTAGTGGTCGGCAGCTTCGCGGAGACCTTCACCGACCGGAGCGACATGTTTCGCTCATGGTTTATTTTCGTGTACTCGTTCCACGCGCCGATGTACATCTTCCTCAACGGTCTGTTCCAAAAGCCCTTTCAAAAGGGGCAGCATCCGAACCTGCACAAGATCAGCTTCTATCTGATCTTAGGCTTCGCGCTGAAGATCACGATCTATCTGATGCGGCGATGGAACGGAGAGGACGTAGGGCTTGACATGTTCGGCGGCGCTACCATCGACTGGTTCTTCTTCGTGATCGTGATGTATACGATCACCATGTACCTGTTGAAAAACGTCCACCGCTACATCGTACTGCCGATCACGGTGATCCTCGGAATCGTCGCGGGATTTTTACCGCTGGGCGACGAGTTCTACCTCATGCGCTACTTCGTCTTTCTGCCGTTCTATGCGGCGGGCTACTATCTGACCCCGTCGAGGGTGAGGC
>CADAUE010000170.1 GCA_902790985.1 uncultured Ruminococcus sp. | reverse complement strand
GCATTTTATGCGTTTTCTTTTTTGATCCAAACCGCTCCGATCCCGTCCGTCTTATCAGAACTTCCACGGATCCTTTTTGATATCGTCCACGTCCTTGTCATAGAAATACGCGTCAAGGATATCGCACGCCGCCTGCTGCGGCAGATAGCTTCTACCGCCGTGTTCAAACAGCACGCACAGCGCTATTTCAGGTTTGTCATACGGCGCAAAGCAGATGAATACATTGTGGTCCGAGCCCGCATTCTCCGCGGTACCCGTCTTACATCCCATCTCGATCGGATATTTACCCGCCATCTGCCGCATGGTGTCCGTCTGCGTCACGGCGTACATCGCCTCTTTCACGAGGTCGATATTATCCTGCGACACGCCCGTCTGATCGACGATCTCAGGCTTTTCGGGGTCGTTATACAGCACTGTCTCATCGCGCTCATAGTTCATGATCTTGCGTACCAAATGCGTGCGGTATCTCACGCCGTTGTTGGCGATCGCCGAAGCGTATGTCGCGAGCTGTACCGGCGTAAAGGCGTTGTCGCTCTGTCCGATCGCCGCCTGCACAGTGTTGCCCTCATACCAGGTCGTCGAATCTCTGCCCGCCAGTACGCCCGTACTTTCATAGACCTCGATCCCCGTTTTGGAACCCAGCCCTAACTTTTCCGCGTACATATACATCGTCGTGATGCCCACGCGCCTGCCGACCTCCGCAAAATAGCAGTTGCACGAGTGCGCCATCGCGCTTTCGAGCTTCTGATCGCCGTGATTGCCTAAGCAATGCACGACGTAATCCTCATAGTAGTCATACACGCCGTTACAGTGGATCGTCGTCCCCTTTGTGATGATATTCTCCTGCAAAGCCGCCGTTGCGACGCACGGCTTGAAGGTCGAGCCCGGCGCGAACGCGCCCTCAAACGCGCGGTTGAACATCGGGATATCCTCGTCCTCAAAGAGATAACTTGAGTAGTCGGGATCATAGTAGCGCGAGATATCATAGTTCGGATACGAAGCGGCGCAGATCACCGAATTATCCCTCACGTCCAGCATGACCGCCGCGCCCGCCACGCAGTCCTCGCCCATCTTGCTCTGCTGCTTGGCGTTTGCCGCTTTCGCGTTCTTGACGTCCTCCAGACCCAGCCTTTGCGCTTCGCGGATATTCTTTCCGATCGTATACGCCGCGACCTCCTGGATCCGTGAGTTGATCGTCAGATAGATCGTATCGCCGGGCTTTGATTTGACCGTTTCCTCCTCGCCGACAATATTGCCGTCCGCGTCGGAGATAATGGTCTTTTCTCCCGCTTCACCGCGCAGATAATCCTCCATCGCGGCTTCGATACCGAATTTGCCGATATTATCGTCTAAGCTGTAACCCTTGTCCTTGTTCGCTTCATATTCCTCTTCGTTGAGCTTTCCGACCACGCCCAGGATATGCGGGATCAGCTCGCCGTGCTTGATCACGCGCTCATTCACCGTGCGGATCTCTACCGCGGGCACCGTCTGATTGCGCTCCGATACGACCGCGACCGTGTCGCTGCTCACGTCGTCCGCAAGCACATATACCTGCTCATAGGAAAAGCCCTTTTTCTCCATATTATACCGCACGGATACCACCGACCGTTTCGTGAACGGATCCTCGATATTATCCGCGTGATACCGCTTTGCCAGTCCGTCGATGATCTCACCCGCCGACAGACCCTCTTTATTCAGCATCACAGGGGATTCGATGTACTCTACGTCACCCTCGCTGCCCTCGTCAAAGACAAATCCGCCGTCCTGTATGGAGATCGGCAGCTCGTCGATGTAATCCTCGCCGCATTCATTCAGCGTATTCAGCAGGTTGATGATGATAAGATTCAGATCGGTATCTTCCGAGGCGTACACCTTGTTGATCACGATATTGTACGCGGTCTCGTTGACCGCCAATTGTGTACCGTTCACGTCGAGGATCTCGCCGCGCGTCGCGTCGGATTGCACCGTATGCGCGGTCGAAGCCGCCGAAAGCTCCTTGTACTCGTCGCCGTGTACGATCTGCCAGTCAAACAGCCGCAGCGCAAATCCGCCGAAGATCACGACAAGGAGTATCACACAGACGATCATGCGTATTTTCGACGAATCTTTTTTCTTTTCATCGCTGTTCGCGTTGTTCTGCGACAATGACCCGCGGTTATTCGCGCTGAATATCTTGTCGTTATCTCTTTTGAGCTTGAACATCGCGTTCTTGTTCTTTTTCATCCGCATGACCTCCTTTCCGCTCTTTTCAGCCGTCCTACAGATAGGTTCTCAAATTCTGTTTTGACTCACCATCTGCCAAAATATATAAGCGTTCAGGGTCGTACCTGCCCGACCCTGTCTTAAACCAACATTGTTTATCCCATTTCCGTATTCAATCTCGAATAGATAAAGTGATTGATAAAGTAAAACGGGATCGAGAAAAGGAACGTCTGTACCATTCTCGAGATCAGGTGCGCGGTAAAATACGACCACATATCCTTTACCCCGGGTATCACGAACCATACCAAAAAGTACAGCATAAATAAAATTCCCACAGCCACCGCCGCGTACAGCAGGTAGTTGAGGAATTTAGCGACGATCAGGTTGTTCGCCGCGTATCCGACGATAAAGCAGATCACCGTCAGCGATATCGTAAAAACGCCGATACTGTTGCTGTATGCGATATCCGCCAGTATACCAGAAAGCATGCCGATAATCATCGCGGGGATCTCGCGTTCAAAGACCGCCGCCGTCAGCGCCACGCAGATCAGCAGCACAGGCTTTGCGCCGAAGATCTCCGGCATCAGTCCCGGCGTCGTGCTCAGCACAAACATCAGTATCAGCTCTATCACATAAGCTAAGTAACGAAAGAAAGAG
>CADAUE010000169.1 GCA_902790985.1 uncultured Ruminococcus sp. | reverse complement strand
ATGCTGTCTTTCTCCAGACGATCGTTGATCTCCTCAAAACGGTCTAACGCATCGTCCTCATAGCCAAATGCCTGCACGATCTTCTGCTGCCCGATCATCTCGTCAACAAGCGATGTAATATCTCCACGCGTCTCAGACTGCCGGTGGAACAGATGATAGGTACGCTTCGCAATAAACGATGCCACAAACAGGGAAAGTGGCGTCAATACAATTACAACCAGCGCAATCGGTACATTTACAGCTATCATAAACCCAAGCGTTGCCAGAATCGTTACGATTCCGGTGAACAGCTGTGTAAATCCCATCAGAAGTCCGTCTGCAAACTGGTCGATATCCGATACGATACGGCTCACGATATCGCCGTGCTTGTGCGAATCAATATAGGAAAGCGGAACGGAATTGAATTTTCTGAAAACCTCGCGCCTTAGGTCGCGAACGATTTTGTAGCTGACGGCGTTGATAAGGTAATTCATCAGCCATTGGAACACCCTGAATTATGTCCAGTCTTTTCCATTGTGCATCATAGAAATCCTGCGTATGCTTTTCAAATCTTCCAGAATGGAGCTCTATCATTTTCGCTATTCCGTTGAAGCAAAGAAACTTGAAATCCCTGAGTTCCCCTGTCTCGTCCTCCATGTATTTTTCGGCGATGATCCGGGGCGGAACGTTCTTATACGGCCATTCGCGGTTTGTCCAATAATAGTTGCGCTTAAGGTGCTTACTAAGCTTTGCCTTTGCAGCGGGGATATCAAGCTTTGATTTATCCTTGCAGATGACAACACTGCCGCTGTCATGGGTGCATTTGAGGACAAACTGATCGGGCAGCGCGTCGTAATCGATCTCTTCCGGTGAATCCCAGACGCCATACAGCGGAAAGAGATACTCTTCACCGATCGCCTTTGTAATATGCTTTCTGACCTCGTATTTATCGACCAGCTCCGTCATGATCTTTTTACGGTAGTACAGCTTCATCCATTGTATCTTCTCGTTATAGGTTACAGGGTTGTTCAGATCCAGCTTTTTTCCGAGCGCCTTTTTGTAAAAGATCTTCAGATACAGCTTATCCGGGACCAGCTTTCCGAAGGAAAGCGCAAGACTTTTCAAGGTTTTATTCATCTTTTTAGACATGATCAACCCTCCTTTTTGCGCAGGATCTTCTTATAGAAAGACTCTCTGATCTTATTGGGCAGAATGGCAACGAAGGCGTTGCCGTAGCCGGAGATGATATAGTCCTTCCGGCTGTAAAAGCCGCACTTGCGAAATTCTTTCTTAAGCTTTAATACCAGCTTTGCCTGCTTGACGCCGCCGCGCCTCTTATAGAAATCCGGATTCACTCTCATGTACATCAGATATTCCTGGATATTGTACATCTTTGCGCCGGACAGGATCATATACACGATCAGGTTGTAATCCTGCGCGTGGCGATAGTCGCGGTAGTTGCCCGCCTTGATGACCGCGGACTGACGGTACATCAGCGCGGGATGTCGGATGGGGCATCTCCTCTTGGCAAAAGCGACGATCTCGTCGTGATGTTCGGGGAGAACGACATGGGATACGACGTTATCGATATCGCCGACGAATTCCTCGACGTTGGTGCCGACGACGGACAGCTCCGGATGCTCCGCGTATACCCTGAGCTGTTTTTCGCAGCGTTCGGGGACCGCGAAATCATCCGCGTCCATGCGCGCGATCAGTTCGTTTCTGCAAAGCGGAACCGCCTTTGAGAGAGCGTTTCCCAAACCGACGCTCTCCTTGATCCTGTGGATCGTGAAAAGAGCGGGGTACGCCTGTGTATAATCCTCCAGTGCGGCGTCCAGCTCCTTTGAGAGAGGACCGTCGCAGATGATGAAGATCTCGTCGGGCGGAACGGTCTGATGCAGCATGCTGTCGACGCTGACCCGAAACCAGTCGGGATCATCCTTGACATACAGGGGCATCAGTACGCTGTATTTCTCATATGACATAAGTAAATCATCCTTTTTTCGGTAATGGTATCTGCCGTATGGATCAATCTCTCCTGAACAAGTCTCTGGTATAGACCTTATCCTCCACGTCGTCCAGTACGCTGTCATAGCGGTTGGCGATGATCACGTCGCAGCCGGACTTGAAGCGTTCGATATCGTTGACAACAAGGCTGCCGAAGAAGGTGGTTCCCTCCTCTAAGGTCGGCTCATATATGATAACGGTAGCGCCCTTAGCCTTGATACGCTTCATAACGCCCTGGATCGAGCTTTGGCGGAAGTTATCGGAGTTGCTTTTCATCGTCAGACGGAAAACGCCGACGGTGATCGGGCGCTCCTTTTCGGCGTTCCAAACAGAATTCTCAGTGTAATAGCCCGCCTTTTCCAGTATGCGGTCGGCAATATAGTCCTTACGGGTACGGTTGCTCTCAACGATCGCGGAGATCATATTCTGCGGAACGTCCTGATAATTAGCCAAAAGCTGCTTAGTGTCCTTCGGCAGACAATAACCGCCGTAACCAAAGGAGGGATTATTGTAATGCATGCCGATTCTGGGATCGAGACAAACGCCCTCGATGATCTTCACGGTATCCAGCCCCTTGAGTTCGGCATAAGTATCCAGCTCGTTGAAGTAGCTGACGCGCAGAGCCAGATAAGTATTGGCAAACAGCTTGACAGCCTCAGCCTCGGTAAAGCCCATGAACAGCGTCTCGATATCTTCCTTCTCGGCGCCTTCCCGTAACAAAGCGGCAAAGGTCTCGGCAGCCTCTCTTGTCTCTTCGTCGCAGCCGACGATGATCCTGGAGGGATAAAGGTTATCATAAAGCGCCTTGGACTCTCTTAAGAATTCCGGACTGAAAATGATGTTTTTGCTGCCGGTTTTTTCTCTGATGCGCTCGGTATA
>CADAUE010000168.1 GCA_902790985.1 uncultured Ruminococcus sp. | reverse complement strand
GGAAGATGAATCAAATAAGCAGATCGTTCTCGGCGACAAGTACGGACGTATCATAAACTATAACGGCGTCTCTTACGTTTACAATAATGATATTATCGCGCTGACGTTTATCGGCGCGGATGAGGGTCACGGCACCGATAATGAACTGAAAATGGCTGACGCGATCTATGTCCTTGCTATCAATACCAAAAACGGCAAGGTCAAGATGCTGAATATTTCCCGCGATATTATTACAGACGTCGACGTCTACTCCAGCGAGGGCGCCTTTATTGATACCGAAGAGATCCAGATCGCCTATTCCAACGCATACAGCGGAGAAGGTATTACCGGAGGAGATAATACCAACAAATCGATTTCAAGGTTGATGTACGGACTGCCGATGGATAACTACTTTGAGCTCGATTTGGACGCGGTATCAACATTGAACGACGCGATAGGCGGTGTGACGGTAACCTCAGCTATGACATTTGTTTCGCCTGAGGACGGACGTACCATTTACGAGGGCGAAGAGGTCACGCTGCATGGAACAGAAGCAGAGTACTATGTACGGAACCGCGACACCAATGAGCTTGAATCCAACAACGACCGTATGCAGCGGCAGCAGGATTACATCATGTCGTACCTCAGTTCCATTGTACCCGTAGCAAAGAGAAATCCCGGGGTCATCTCCGATCTTTATACCGCTATCAGCAATAATTCCGAAACCTCGCTCAGCGCGACGGAGCTGATTTATATCGCTTCTTCGGCGGTAGAGAATCTCCACAGCGTTTCGGATATCGAGATTATTAGGTTTGACGGCGAGATCACTGCAGGAATCAACGCGGAAATGCACGTGAAGGACGAAGAGGTATTGAGCAAGATGCTCGATATTTTCTACGAACCGCTCAACACCGGTTCAACCGAAGCCACAGACAGTGCGGTTGAAACTGCTGCTCCTTCTGTTGCTGCAGCCGAAAGTCAAACGGCCGCCGTGACAGCTGAGGCAACTCAGAAAGAGCCGACCGGAGCTGTTCAAGAGACGCAGTAGCCGTTTAGGAACGAATCCGTACCAAAGGTTCGCTGATGTTTGTTCAATCGAAATCAGACCGATAAAAAGCTGAGCTTTTACTGAAAAACAGTATTAGTAAGGGCTTGTAACAATTACGGAATGATACATAATAACCCCGCACCGTTCACTGTGAACACTTTGAATGGTGCGGGGTTTCATACTTGATTAAAACAAAGTTGTTAGTAAATATAAGAGTGTTGACGGTCAGCTAAAGCGGTTACGCTTGCTTTTCGGATAGATCCGAATAGAGATCCGACGCATAGACGCCGCTGTCAATCAACTTACGCAGACTTTCGACAACACCGGGCTTGTCCTCCAGATAGGTGACGCCGAACCAGCGGTCGTCGGTGGGAAGGACGCTGAATTTGGTTCCGGATTTCAGCATACCGTCAGCGATGATAGGCAACAGGTATTCATCCTTCAGCGGATCCTGCATTTGTTCGAGAAAACGCGGAAAGCCTTCGCGCAGTACATCAAGGAAGGATTTAGGATAACACCAAAAGTTCATCGAAACCAGCGCGTCGGTGTCAAGCGGCTCGCCTTCGGCAGCAGCGCCGCCGGGCGTTTTGACGATATTTTTGATTTCGGTGATGCCTGTCAGCTCACCGTCGGTAACGGAACAAACGCCGCGGGTAACGCCGCCGTTATCTGACAGCGTGTTGCGCAGTCGGTAGCCTACCAGACCGTAGCGGTCGTCGGACAGAAAGCGCGCCGCGCTGATGAATCCGTTCTTACCGTAGTAGTCATCGGCGTTGATCACCGAAAAAGGACCGTCGATCATTCCGTCGCATGCAAGCAAAGCGTGACCGGTGCCCCAAGGCTTTATTCGCCCTGCAGGGACTTCTCCGGGGATGTCGCTGAGTTCCTGAAAGGCATACGCTATCTCGACGCCGAGGGGAGCGCACACGCGCTCGATCCGGTCGCCGATAGCGGCCTTGAAATCCGCCTCGATATCATGACGGATGATGAAGATGATCCTGCGAAAGCCTGCGGAGATCGCGTCGTGGACAGAATAGTCAATGATGATATGCCCACAGTCGTCAACCGGCTCAAGCTGTTTGATACCGCCGCCAAAACGAGAACCGATACCTGCGGCGAGAATAACCAGTGTTTGCTTCATAATAACAACTCCTTTTTTTACATAGCACCCTTTCCTGTCAGCGTGATAATGACCGTTTTAAAGAGAATCTTCCAGTCCAGAGCTATACTCCAATTTGTGATATATTCGGTATCCAGCCGTACGATCTCTTCGAAATCGGTGATTTCGCTGCGACCGCTGACCTGCCACATACCGGTGATTCCGGGCTTGATTGCGATACGGGCGCGGTGATGATACTGATACTTGATATATTCGTCAACAGTCGGAGGACGTGTGCCGATCGTTGACATAGTACCCCTCAAAACACAGAAAAACTGAGGAAATTCATCCAGAGACGTTTTGCGGATAAAGTTGCCAATTCCAGGAATAATTCTGGGATCATTATCGATCTTGAACATCAGGCCATTAACCTTATTCTGCGACATAAGCTCTGCTTTTCTTACATCAGCATCCTGATACATGGAACGGAATTTATAAAATTTGAACTGTCGGCCATTCTTTCCAATCCGGATAGATGTGTAAATCACTGGCCCCGGATCAGCATGATAGATCTGCGGCGCAATAATAATGAACAGAATCCCTGTAATTGCCAGTCCGACAAGTGCTCCGATAATATCAAAGAACCTCTTCAGCCACCATTTGATAAGAGGTACATAACGGATCTGATGCGTTTCAACAATGTATTTTCCAAACTTGTCAATTCTCTCATATCCTTCAATCGTATCATTATGGAGCAGGAAGATTACCTGATGCGTCGTAATTCCCATACTGCTGAAATGCTGCTGGATATTCTTGAT
>CADAUE010000167.1 GCA_902790985.1 uncultured Ruminococcus sp. | reverse complement strand
TCCGGTCATCTTCCTGACCAACGGCTTTGATACCCGTATCGACGACGGCGTTTATCCCGAGCGCAGGGTAGCGGCGATCTGGTCAAAGCGCGATCTGGAAAAGTTCTTCAACCTGCAGACCATGCGCCGACCGCTCGAAAATATCTACATCAACCGCGATATCGCCGGGCGCTATTATCAGGAAGCGGCGGTCAAGGCGGTGTGCGACGCTTTTGACAACAAGAACCGCCGCAAGGCGCTGCTTGTCATGGCGACCGGTTCCGGCAAGACGAGGACGATCATCTCGCTGTGCGACGTTCTGTTACAACACGGCTGGGTGAAGAATATCCTGTTCCTCGCCGACCGCACCTCACTGGTCACGCAGGCAAAGCGCAGCTTTGTCAACCTCCTGCCCGATCTGAGCGTGACGAATCTGTGTGAGGAAAAGGACAACTATACGGCGCACTGTGTTTTCTCGACCTATCAGACGATGATGGGCTGTATCGACGAGGTCAAGGACGACGAGGGCAAGCTCTTCACCTGCGGTCACTTCGATCTCTTGATCTGCGACGAGGCGCACCGCTCCATCTACAACAAGTATAAAGATATCTTCAACTACTTCGACGCGCCGCTGGTGGGACTCACCGCGACCCCGAAGGATGAGGTAGAAAAAAACACCTATGAGGTGTTCGATCTGAATGATAACGAACCGACCTATGCCTACGAGCTGAGTCAGGCGGTCAAGGACGGATTTCTGGTCGACTTCATGTCGGTGGAAACACGGCTGAAATTCATCGAGCAGGGTATCGTCTATGACGATCTGTCCGATGAGGATAAGGCGGCATACGAGAGCACCTTCACCGATGAGGACGGCGAAATGCCCGATAAGATCGGCTCAGGCGCGCTGAATGAGTGGATCTTCAACACCGATACGATCCGCGAGGTATTGCATGTCCTGATGACAAACGGCTTGACGGTGGATTACGGTCAGAAGATCGGCAAGACGATCATCTTCGCAAAGAACCATAATCACGCGGAGAAGATCCTCGAGGTGTTCAACAAGGAGTATCCGCATCTGCAACACGGCTTTGCCAAGGTGATCGACAACCATGTCAACTATGCGCAAAGCCTGATCGACGAGTTCTCTGATCCGCAGAAAATGCCGCAGATCGCGATCTCGGTCGATATGCTCGACACAGGCATCGACGTGCCCGAGGTGCTGAACCTCGTTTTCTTCAAGAAGGTCATGAGCAAGGCGAAGTTCTGGCAGATGATCGGCCGCGGCACCAGATTATGCGAAAACCTGCTTGACGGCAAGGATAAAGACAAGTTCTATATCTTCGACTTCTGCGGTAACTTTGAATTTTTCCGCATGAATAAGGGTAAGCCCAGCGCCAATAACGCGGCGCTGCAAAGCGCGATCTTCCACCTGAAGGCGCAGATCGTATTTAAATTGCAGGACTTGCAGTATCAGACGACGGATCTGATCGCGTTCAGAGAATCGCTCGTCGACGATATGGTGCATAAGACGCTGGAACTGAATCGAGAGAATTTTGCCGTCCGTCAGCATTTGAGATATGTCGAGAAGTTTTCCTCCAAGGACAACTACGCCGCGCTGACTTATGAGGACACGCTGACGATCCGCGACGAGCTGGCGCCGTTGATCATCCCCGATGAGGATGACGCGAAAGCAGTGCGCTTTGACGCGCTGATGTACGGGATCGAGCTGTGTTACCTTGCCGGCAAAGGCTTCGGCAAGCGCAGAAAAGATTTCTTCGGCAAGGTGCAGGGCGTCGCGAGTGTGGCGAATATCCCCGAGATCATGGCGCAGTCTGAGCTGATCAACAAGATCCTGCATACGGACTATTTTGATAACGCCGGGATCAACGAATTCGAACATATCCGCGAGTGTCTCAGGAATCTGATGAAATACATCCCTTATCGGGGCGATATTTACAACACCAATTTCGATGACGAGATCCTTTCGATGGACTGGAACGAATCCGAGCTTGATAGTGACGATTTGCAGAACTACCGCGAAAAGGTAGAGTATTATATCCGTCAGCATCAGGGGGAGGGCGCGATCGCCAAGCTGAAAGGGAATGTCCCGCTGACGTCAGAGGATATCGCAGGGTTGGAAGATCTGCTATGGAATGAGCTTGGCTCCAAAGAGGAATATGAGGAGCAGTACGGCACAAAGCCGCTCGGCGAATTCGTGCGCGAGATCGTCGGTATGGATATGAGAGCGGCAAAAGAAGCCTTTGCCGAATATCTTAGCGACGCGAACCTCGACAGCCGACAAATCTACTTCGTCAATCAAATCGTCGAGTACATCATCCACAACGGCGTGATGAAGGATCTGTCAGTCTTGCAGGAACCACCCTTCACCGACAGAGGCAGTATTGTTGAGGTGTTTACAGATGTATCCTTATGGCAAAGGATCAGAAATACGATTGAGATCATCAACCAAAACGCTGCGGCTTAATAGAATTAGAAAAACATAGGTTTATCATCCTATAGGTTTTAATCATTATCATGTTATAAAGAATAATACAGAAAAGGCGCTGTGAAGAATGATGCATTACGCTAAATCTTCGCAGCGCTTTTTGTTTGAGTTGATTTTGGTTATTAAGAGAGTTACGAAATAATATAAACAGTATTATGACGGAGCATAAATGTAAAACAACCGCTGCGTAGCTAAATACGAAGCGGTTGTGCAATCACTCAATTAACCATTTATACTCTTGTCTACAATCAAGAATAAAAAGACTTTCAACCCCATTAAAGGTAAGAATCATTTCGATACCCATTTACCAAACGCTAAAAGAATCGCCAAACACCTGAACTGTGAATTTACCGATATATTCAGTCCAATGCATAAGGATGTTCGGGTCCGGCGAAAATCGCCACTGAGGGACCGGTAGAAAACACCTATTCTGGTTCAACAGAAAAAGCCACTACCTGAATCCTTTCAAATCCTAT
>CADAUE010000166.1 GCA_902790985.1 uncultured Ruminococcus sp. | reverse complement strand
GCGCACGCGCGAACCCCAAAAACCGAGAAAGAAATATGAGCCGGCGCCTCCGGTCACCTCTCCGGGTGACTTTGAGTGGCAGAGCTCTTCGTCGGGCGGCTCCTTCGAGGATATGATGAGCAAGTTCAAGCGTACCTCCGAGGATAAGATGTCCGACCTCAAGCGTGGCGAGAGCCGCGGCTATTCCCGCAGAGGGAACGGCGGCGGTCGTAAATAAATTTTTGCTGGGAGGCATTACTATGAAGATTACCTATACTGAGCGCAAGGTTAATCTGAGGGACAACTTCAAACAGAGAGTCGAGAAGAAGCTTTCGAAGTTCGACAAGATCTTCTCCGATGAGGCGCAAGCCTTTGTGGTTGTTACCGTCGACAAAAACTCTCAGACCGTTGAGATCACCATCCGCGACAAGTCGATGGTCTACAGAGCTGAGAAAACAATGCCTGAGATGAATGACGCGTTGGACAAGTGTGTCGACGTCCTCGGACGTCAGCTGAGAAAGAACAAATCCAGGCTCGAAAAACGCCTGAGAAGCGGTTCGCTCGAAGAGCTGGTCGCTCCGGTGGACGAGCCTGTGGTTGAGGAGGACTATACCATCGTTCGTACCAAGGAGATCCCCGTTAAGCCGATCACGGTCGACGAGGCGATCCTGCAGATGAACATGGTCGGTCACAAGTTCTATATGTTCACCAACGCCGAGACCGGTGAGGTCAACGTCGTTTACCTGCGTGACGACGGCAAGTACGGCTTACTGCAGCCGACTGCCGGCGAGTAATTTCGATACAGCATGAATGACCGTGAGCGGACAGCGACTCTGCTGTCCGCTTGCTTTTTGAGTATTCATACTAATCCTTGATAAAGGTTTTTATTAAGGATTAGTATCAGATGACTCGAAGATGAGGAGATGATTTGATGCAGTTTGTCGCTCCCTGTTTACTGGGGCTGGAGGGACTTGCCGCCAACGATCTGAAGTTCAAAGGGATAGAGGATGTGCGCGCCGAGAACGGTAGGGTGCTGTTCAGCGGAGATGAAGCGACGCTGGTGCGCGCGAACCTTTGCTCGAGCCTTTGCGCGAGGATCGGGATATTGCTGGCAGAGTTCGAGGCGCGGGATTTTGACACGCTATTTGAGGGCGTCAAAGCGATCGATTGGAGCCGTTTTATCGGTGAACGCGACGCGTTTCCCGTTAAAGGAAACAGTCTCAGCTCTGTTCTGACCTCGATCCCTGCGTGTCAGAAGATCATCAAAAAGGCTGTTGTGGAGAAGCTCAAAGAGAGCTGTCATACCACGTGGTTCGAGGAGGACGGCGGGGTGCATCAGATCCTGTTCCGCATCTTCAAAAACCGCGTGACCATCCTGCTGGATACCACGGGTCCGGCGCTGAACAAGCGCGGCTACCGCGCTCTGTCGAACGACGCGCCGATGAAGGAAACGCTTGCCGCCGCGATGGCGGAGCTCGCCCGTGTACGGGGCAATCATACGGTGGTCGATCCTTTCTGCGGCAGCGGTACGATCCTCATAGAATCCGCGAGGAAGGCGATGAAAATCATGCCCGGGATCGACAGAGACTTTGCTTTTGAAAGCTGGGAGCAGATCGACCCCGCGATCACCGAGAGGGAACGTCAAAGAGCGAGAGATGAAGAGCAGCGTGACGTTGATTTCATCGCCTATGGCTATGATATCGACGACGGGGCGCTGGAGATCGCGCGCCGCAACGCGGACCTCGCGGGTGTCGGCGACAGGATCGTTTTTGAACGTCGCGACATCCGTGACTATGACGATCCCTTTGAGAGGGTGAGCGTGATCACGAACCCGCCGTACGGAGAGCGAATGCTCGACGTGGAAGAAGCGCGTAAGCTGTATCGCGTGATGGGGGAGAAGTTCCGGCAAAAGCCGTTCCATTCCTATACCGTTATCTCGCCCGACGATCACTTCGAGAGCTGCTTCGGCAGAGCGGCGGACAAACGGCGCAAGCTCTATAACGGGATGCTGCGATGTCAAGTATATATGTACTATAAATAATTCTAATAAAGAATAATAACAGAGCTGATTTGACAATTATCCCAAAATACGATATGATATATAATAGGTTAGTTTAGGAATATCGACAGGATGTTTCCGACTGCTTAAATGAATGATAACAGCAAATTCACTGCGGTGCTCTGCGCCGCCAAGGAGGTTTGCATGAAAAAAGGGATTTTGATCGCGATCAGCGTGATCGTGATCATCGCGATCTTAGGCGCGGTAGTCTACATCACGGTCTTTTCATCCGGCAATCTGCGCAACGACGATTCCGGCACGGCGACAGGCGATAACGCTGCCTTGACCAAGGCTTCGGAGACAGCGCCTTACAGCGAGAGCTTCAAGATCGGCGTGATCCAGACAGGTCTGGGAAGCGCCAGCAAGGACTGCTACGGCGGCTTCATGATGGAGCTTGACGAACGTCAGCTGATGGGTAACCTCGATATCGTCTATGTGGTAGAGGATAACCAGGAGCGCTGCCGAGAAAAAATCAAAGAACTGGTCGACGGCGGATGCGACCTGCTGTATACTATCGGACGCTTCGCGACAGAGGCTTCAGCCGAGATCACCACGGAGGTTCCTATCGTGTTCGGCGCGGTTAACAGCCCCGACGAGATCGGGTTGGTCGACAGCAACGAGGTACCGGGCGGTAATGTCACCGGCGTATCGAGCTATACGCCCTGTTTCGAACAGATCGATCTGATCAAGGTGCTGATGCCGCAGGCGAAGACCGTCGCAGCGTTGTACAGCGCTACCGACGAGGACGCCGTGTTGCAGGGGATCATCGCCGCGCGCGAAGCGGAGAATATCGGCATGACCTGTACCCAGTATCCGATCGAGGATAAGGACGCGCTGGAGTCGACGCTCTCTAAGATCAAAGAAGCAAAGACAGAGGTCATCTACATCCCTGTGGATAAGTTCCTCAGCTCCAATATCGACACCATCGCCGCTTTCTCCTATGAGAAC
>CADAUE010000165.1 GCA_902790985.1 uncultured Ruminococcus sp. | reverse complement strand
GGTTGGGTACGACGTCCCCTTGACCCACCCCATAAGCTACGAATCTTCCTCGGACTCCTCCAGCTCTCCGTGCTTCATGGTTGTCTTCTCATCCAGAAGAATGCCCTTGGTTCTTTTATTCACGATATGATTCACCGCTCATAAGATAAATTAGCAACAATATGCTACCAACCTATTGTACCACAAGACAGAATATTTTTCAATAACGGTGAAATATGACTGAATTTATCATACGGCGGTATCTGCGTCCGGAGCGTCCCGACGGCAGGCGCAAGGCGGGGATCCTGCTGAGCATCACGGGGATCCTTTTCAACCTCCTGCTCTTTCTGCTGAAAACCGCGGCGGGAACCCTCTCGGGCTCTGTCGCGATCATCGCCGACGGCTTCAACAACCTCGCCGACACCTGCTCATGTATCCTGGCAATCCTCGGGATATGGCTGGGAGATAAACGCCCCGACAGCAAATATCCGATGGGCTACGGCAGGCTCGAGTACCTCTCGGGGCTCTTGATCTCGGCATTCATCCTGTTCATCGGCGGGAGGATGTTTTTGTCGTCGATCCAAAAGATCATCCATCCCGAAGCGGTGGACGGCTGTCCGACGGTCATCATGATCCTTTTGATCTCCATCCTCGTCAAGGGCTATATGTACCTGTACAACCGCAGGATCGGAAGACTGATCCGCTCCTCGGGGATGAAAGCCGCGGCGCTGGATTCGCTGTGTGATTGTATCGCGACCTTCGCGATCCTTGTCGCTGTCGTGATCGAAAATCTCACGGGATTACCCGCGGACGGCTATACGGGGATCCCGGTCGCGTTGTGCATCCTCTGGGCGGGACTGTCGTCGATCAAAGAAAGCCTCGAGCCTTTGCTCGGCAGAGGACTCGACCGCCATACGATCGAGAAGCTCAACGAGGTGATCGCGCATTTTCCCGAGATCGAAAAGGTCGAACGCGTCCGGCTGCATGATTACGGTCCGTCACAGAAGCTTCTGACCTTCACGGTCACGGCAAGTTCGTATGAAAGCCTTCTCCCCCGTCTGCAAAACGCGGTCAAAGAACGGCTCGGGACGGAATCCGTCATCATGCCGGTGTATAAAAGCGCGTCATCCTGCCCACAATATTCTCAGAACACAGAAACACAGGAGCGTGAAAGCATTGAACGTTAAACGCGGCGACATCTATTACGCCGATCTAAGCCCGGTCGTAGGCTCGGAGCAGGGCGGCGTCAGACCGGTGCTGATCATCCAGAACGACGTCGGCAACCGCTATTCGCCCACCGTCATCGCGGCGGCGATCACCAGCCGACAGGATAAGACCAAGCTGCCTACCCATATCCCGATCGAGGCGCGTGACTGCGGTCTGCAAAAGGACAGCGTCGTCCTTCTCGAACAGGTGCGTACATTAGATAAACGCAGGCTCAGAGAAAAGATGGGCTCGGTCGGGATCCGCTCGATGAAAGAGATCAACCAGGCGCTGTCGGTCTCTTTCGGTCTGATCGGCTGAACAAGAAAATGCCCTGTCGCAAAGACCAATATCATTAAGTTAAGCGGAGGCTCCCTTTGGTAAAGGGAGCTGTCACCGAATGGTGACTGAGGGATTGTATTATTTGACCGAGCGTCAGCGAGATACAATTTCCTTAACTTAATGACATTGGTCGCAAAGACAGGGCTTTCCTTTATTCGTTACTGTAAAGCAGCTTTCAGCGCGTCGATCTTGTCGGTCTTTTCCCAGCGCACGCCGAGTTCTTCCCTGCCCATATGACCGTAGGCAGCAAGAGGCGCGTAGGTGGTGTTCAGAAGATCGAGCGCGCGAATGATGGACGACGGACGCGCGTCAAACACTTTGTTGACGGCTTGAGCGAGTTGTTCATTGGTGTACTTTGAGGTGCCGAAGGTCTCCACCATGACGGAGACGGGCTTAGCGACGCCGATCGCGTAGGCGAGCTGTACCTCCGCCTTCTTCGCAAGACCCGCCGCAACGATGTTCTTCGCGATATAGCGCGCGAAGTATGCCGCGGAACGGTCGACCTTTGTCGGATCCTTGCCGGAGAAAGCGCCGCCGCCGTGACGGGCATAGCCGCCGTAGGTGTCGACGATGATCTTCCTGCCGGTCAGCCCCGAATCGCCCTCGGGACCGCCGATGACAAAGCGACCTGTCGGGTTGACGAACACCTTGGTGCTGTCATCCCACAGTTCTGCCGGGATCACGGGACGGATGACCTTTTCGATGATATCCTTGCGGATCGTTTCAAGAGGCGTCGCTTCATCGTGCTGGGTCGAGACCACGACCGTATCTACACGTTTAGCCGTATCGCCGTCATACTCGATGGTGACCTGCGTTTTGCCGTCGGGTCTGAGGTACGGCAGGGAGCCGTTCTTTCTAACCTCGGTCAGACGGTAAGCGAGCTTGTGGGACAGCGAGATCGCCAGCGGCATCAGCTCCGCCGTCTCATCACAGGCATAGCCGAACATCATGCCCTGGTCGCCCGCGCCGAGCTGATTCTCTGCGGCTTTTTCACCGACCTTGAGCTCGTAGGACGCGTCGACGCCCATCGCGATATCGGGACTTTGGCGGTCGAGGAACACGTTGACCTCACAGGTATTGCCGTCAAACCCGGCGGCGGGATTATCGTAGCCGATCTCACGGATCGCCTTACGGGCGACGGCTTCAAAGTCGACGTCGGCTGTGGTGCTGACCTCGCCCATGATATTGACCCTGCCGGTGGTGGCAGTGGTCTCACACGCGACATGAGCGTTTTTGTCCTGTGCTAAGATCGCGTCCAGGATCGAATCGGAAACGCGATCGCAAACCTTGTCGGGATGACCCTCGGTGACGGATTCGGATGTAAACAAATAAGCCATAATAAAAACCTCTGTTACTAAAAAATACTTTGATAATAAACTTCCCCGGTGCAAGCACTAAAGTGTCCGCCGGACACTTTACCCTCGCTATGCTCGGGCGGGGTATTAGCCTAAAAGGATAAATCCTTCCCTA
>CADAUE010000164.1 GCA_902790985.1 uncultured Ruminococcus sp. | reverse complement strand
AAGCGTGCGCACCAAGCGCGCTTTCGTCTACCCATCGCTCGTGCGCACGCAGGGCGCAACTGAGCGGGGACTATCAATCATTTTTTATTTGACAGATGTCACCGCCATAATACAATTTGTAAATTCTATCTTTGTAAAAAATCGATTATACAGTTTGTTGTAATTTCCTGTCAAATAAAAAAGCGGCACAGCAAATGCTGTACCGCCGTAGTTTATAAAACCTTGCGTAAAAAGTCCTGTGTACGCTCGTTCTGAGGATCGCCGAACACCTGCTCGGGAGTACCTTCCTCGCAGATGACGCCGTCTGCCATAAACAGAACTCTGTCGGCAACCTCACGCGCGAAGCCCATCTCGTGGGTAACGACGATCATCGTCATACCCTCCGCAGCGAGCTCCTTCATAACGTCCAAAACCTCGCCGACCATCTCGGGGTCAAGCGCGGAGGTGGGCTCGTCAAAGAGCATAATATCGGGGTTCATCGCCAAAGCGCGCGCGATCGCGACACGCTGCTGCTGACCGCCGGACAGCTCGCCGGGGAAAGATTCTGCCTTGTCGGAAAGCCCGACACGCGCGAGAAGTCCTTTCGCTTTGACCTCCGCCTCTTCCTTGGTCATCTTGTTGAGCATGACGGGCGCCATCATGATGTTCTTGATAACGGTCATGTTGTGGAAAAGATTGAACTGCTGGAACACCATGCCGATGTTCTCGCGGACTTTGTTGATGTTGACCTTTTTGTCGGTGATGTCAAAGCCGTCGATCTCGATCGTACCCGAGGTCGCGTCCTCGAGCTTATTCAAGCAGCGCAGGAAGGTGGATTTGCCGGAACCGGACGGTCCGATGACGCAGACGACCTCGCCCTCATAGATGGTCGCGTCGATACCCGTCAATACCTCGTTTTTGTCAAAGTACTTATGAAGGTTGGTCACGACGACCTTTTTGTTCTCTTTATTAATGTTCGTCACGACGTCTGCCCCTCCTCTCATACTTCAACTTCTTTTCGATATAGTTGGAAATGATCATCAAAATAGAGATGATCACCAGATACATCGCGGCAACGACCAGATAGGTCTCAAAGAAGGTATAGGTGCTGCCGACATAGGTCTTAGCCTTGTTGACAAGCTCCGCCATACCGATCGCCGAAAGGATAGAGGTATCCTTGATGGTGATGATGAACTGGTTGACCAGAGAGGGGATGGAAAACTTGACCGCTTGAGGCAGAACGACCTTGCGCATCGCCTGACCCTGCGAAAGACCCAGCGAACGCGCCGCTTCGGTCTGACCCTTCGGAACAGCCATGATACCGCCGCGGAAGATCTCGGCGAGATACGCACCCGCGTTTAGGGACAGGGTGATGATACCCGCAGTCAGCGCGGTAAATTTGAAGTCGGTGACAAACATGCGCACGACCTGCGGTACACCGAAGAACACGATGAACGCCTGTACCAGCATAGGGGTACCGCGGATGATCCAGATATATACGCCCGCGATCGCTCGCGGAACAGCATGCTTCGACATCTTCATCAAGCACACCAACAGACCGATGACCATACCGATGGCGATCGACACCAGCGATGTGATAACGGTCAGCTTCAAGCCTTCCAACAGCAGAGGCATCGCTCCGCTGAACACTTTACCAAAATCCATATACTACAACTGCCTTACATAAGTTCAGCACGATAAATGATTACCGTGCTGAATCGAAATTTCACTTTTACAGCTCAGGTAATTTCAAAATACCTTAGGATCAATAACCGTACTTCTTGAGGATCTCCGCGTACTTGCCGCTTGCCTTGATGTTTGCGAGACCAGCATCGAACTTCTGGAGCAGCTCGGCATTCTTGCCCTTCTGGACAGCAAAGCCGTAACCCTTGACGTTAGCAGGCTCAGAAGAGATGATGGAGAGCTTGACCTCGCCGGTCTTGATCGCGTAACCGATAACGGAGAAGTCCTCGACACAAGCGACGTCAGCGCCGGTGGAAACAGCCTGGTACATGTTGTCGGAACCCTCGTAGTAGTTGATGGTGAAGCCGTACTGATCCTTGATGGACTCGGCATACTCGCCGCCTACGGTAGAGGTCTTAGCGGCAACGGTCTTGCCCTTGAGGTCGTCGAGGGTGGTGCCTTCCTTAGCTACGATAACCTGTCCGTCGTCAAAATAGGGCTCAGAGAAATCGAAGGTCTCTTTGCGCTCGTCGGTGATAGTCATACCGGCGATCATCGCGTCAGCCTGGCCGCTCTGTACAGCACCCATAGAAGCGTCAAAGCCCTCGTTGTGCATCTCATACTTGATGCCCTGGTCCTCGGCGATCGCAGCCATGATCTCCATGTCAACGCCGACATAGGTATTGGTCTCGGTGTCGAGATACTCGAACGGAGCGAACGCGTTGTCGGAATAGATGATATAGGTCTTGTCAGCGGCAGCAGTAGTAGCCGCGGTATCGGCAGTCTTGTTGCCGCAACCGGAAAGAACGGCGACAGAAGCGATCATAGCAACGACCATCATCAGTGCTAAAACTTTTTTCATAATCTTTTCTCCTTTAACAATTTAATTGTTCATCGCGGTAAATTGCGACAATACAAAGTAACCTATAAAATTATACACTAATCGGAAAAAGATGTCAATAAATATTGTGGATACAAATAAACTTCCCTTGCATCAAAACCATAGAGACGGATATACGCCCGGTATCTGCTTTTTCTTTGCCTTGATAGAACGGTATCGGTTGAGATTGCCACAGCTCTTTGCAGAGCCTCACAATGACTATTTGATATCGTTGAGTCGGTTGAGATTGCCACGGGCTAAAGCCCTTGTAAGGAAAATCCAAAGCTATCCAAGGGCTATGATCGAAGAATGATCGGTTTCATCAAGAGTTAATCGGGATGATGTATCAAGACACTTCCGTGTCCGAGCGTATGGCGGCAGATCGAAAAGCTGTGACCACGGGTTCTCAGACTGAATCGAAAGTTTTACAGTATGGTGTATAAGACACTCCGTGTCCGAGCGTATGGCGGCAGATCGAAAAACTGTGATTGCGGATTCTCAGACTGAATCGAAAGTTTTACAGTATGGTGTATCAAGACACTTCGTGTCCGAGCGTATGGCGGCAGATCGAAAGACTGTGACCACGGGTTCTCAGACTGAACCAAAAACTTTACAGTATGGTGTATAAGACACTCCGTGTCCGAGCGTATGGCGGCAGATCGAAAAGCTGTGACCACGGGTTCTCAGACTGAATCGAAAGTTTTACAGTATGGTGTATAAGACACTCCGTGTCC
>CADAUE010000163.1 GCA_902790985.1 uncultured Ruminococcus sp. | reverse complement strand
CCCTGCCGTTAATCAGCACCTTACCGTTATTCTTCAATACGATACTGGCGCCGCCCGCGGAATACAGCATCAGCTCTCCCGCTTCCAGCGGTTCGGGAGGTGCGGCGATCACGCCCAGACATACCGCTCCGCCCGCGCCCTCCATCACGATTGTCGAAGCGCCCGCTACAGGCACATACGCGATCCCCGAGGGTGCGATCACCGGCAGAGCGTCATAGTTTTTGGTAGAGCCGATCGCGACCCGTCCGTTATTTGCCGTGATAACTTCTCCGACAGTCGCAACGTCCGCGTTACGCGCGCGCCCTGCCATATATTCATTGATCCACATGTTTCTGCCTCCTTTTGAGTATCACATTGCTGTATTCGCCGTCGCTTGTCATTCGATAATGCACGGCGCTGATATACATATCCTCTTTCTCCCCGAGTAGAGTATCTCTGACCTTCGCACGATATCCTTCTTTGCCGAGCAAACATGAAGGACAGCTCAGATGGATCTCATAGGATTTCTTATCGCCGTTTCTGATCATCGCGTCGGCACAGCGCAGCGGGCTTTCCGTCAACATAGCGTTCAGATAACGCACCCGTCTGATACCCCGCGCATTTGCCGACAGATTATCGATCGGCAGGGTATAATTCCCCGCGTTCGACGCTTTGACGTACACCGTCGATATTTCCTCACAGCGCTTTTTCACTTCGCTGATCTGCGTATATCTCACGCCGTCGCCACCGAAAACGATCTCCCCGTCATTCAGTATTCCCTCAGGATACAGTACGCCGACAGAGCTGATACGCGGCACAGCCGAAAAGCAAGCGATACAGAAATTTTTCAGTACCCGCCAGCAGGAATATCCCTTCATCACGCTCTGCTCACCGAAGAATACAGCGTCAGCCCTATCCTCCATCTTGATCCCGAACGGCTTTACATACCGCTCATAGATCAATGAGAGCGACGGATGATCATACGCGCAAGGCTCTGCCTCGTTGTCAAGCAAATGCGCCGCCAACGATCGCGCCGATATCTTGAGATATTCCCCCAGCTCATTCCGCTCATGCTCCTCTTCATCGATCACGCCGATGAACAGTGGCACGTCTTCCTCGTACAATGCGATCTCTGTGAGCTGTTCCGTAGGAGCGTACGCAAATGTCGCGTACAGCGAATCCGCGGGCACACCCTCGTCAATATCCACCTTCAAGGAGAGCAGCTCAGGCACAGCGATCTTTCTGCCGTTTATGTCCCGCAAAACACACCTCAGCATATCCGAACCCTCTCTCCCCTGCTCAGTTCATCGATCAGCGGGATCTGCGGATTCAGCGCCGTCAGCCGTTCGATCGGCACGTCATAAGCGTAGGCAATATCCCACAAGCTCTCCCCATCTGTTTTTGTCAGATAAAACTCTGTATTCCGCGCCTCAGGTCGCGGGCTCTGCGCCTCAATAAATAAGAAGCGATAGGAAAGCACGTCGTCCACAGGCTTCGCAGTCATCTTCAACTCCTTGAGGTAGGCATACATCGGCTCCATATGCGGCATTATTAGCTTTGCCCTTTTCGAACGGATATGCAGCTGTTCCAAAGCCTGATACTGTGTGATACAGTCCTTGCCGCAGAACTCACCCTCGCCCTCAATGCGGCGCAGCTCTCTGCCAAGACTTCGGCTGTCCGCGTCACAGCAGGGAGAGTGATAAACTCTTACGTGATCGCTCCCGCTGATACTCAGCTTCTCGGGATTATGGCGCAGGCTCATACCGCTAAAGCGCATCGGCGCGAATCTCATATCAGCCTGACCTCCTCTTCTTCCGTAAAAGCCTTATTGTATCGGCGCGCGTCACGCTCCATCTCACGGGACAATTCCTCACTGTCGTAAAGCTTCTCCCGCGTATTCGTATTCTCATTCATTCTCTGTCACCTGCTTTGTCATTTGATCCGCTTTCAATGTGAATTCCTCCGTTGCCATATCGTTACCGTCAAGCCTTGTTTTTCTCCCGACAATATGACAGCCGTCGTAACGATAGGACACATTCCCGTCGGCCAAGGTCAGGCTGAATCCTTCACTATCGGACAGCTGATGATCAAACAGCGCCATCATACCGATACGGATCACATACTCTACCCCCTGAGGGATACGTTCGCACGGCTTTGCGCTCAGATACTCATACACTTCATGAAACAGCGGCTTTTCCTCCGCGATGAATGAAGTGATACCGAACAGCGGCGTACCATCCGCAAAAAGCCTGATATCCGTTCCTCTGACAACTCTCAATTCATTCATACCGCCGCCTCCTTCTGCACAAAGTCCAACCGTGCGATCACGTCGCGGTATTCGGTACGTGAAGCGGTGTCAAAGCCGATCCCCAACAGTGACAGCGAATAAACCGCCCTGTCCACGTCCTCGGCTTCAAACGCGTCCATCAGCAGAGCGCTCGCCCTGAGCAGCGAAGAACCCGAGCTGTCCTCAGGCGCATACACTCTCAGTCTTAACTCCACCTCATACATACGCCCCGCCTGACTCGCGCCGATACGGTTGCCGATGAAATAACGGCTCACCTTTTCCGTGCTGTCCGTCACAGCTACCGTATATTTTGTGATAGGATTCGGCGTTTTATGTGCGGGATATCCGGGGATAAAGGCAAAGGCTTTCATCGCTCCGTGATTCTTCACACGGGCGATCCATTCGTCAATCCTGTTCTCGATCGATGAGGTCATATTAATCCTCCTTGCTCCTGCATACGGGCATCAAGATCGCCCATACATAGATATCCTCGTCGTGCGCCGCAAAGGATTCCGCCGTCACGACCGTATACGCCGTACCGTTGCATACGATACGCATGTTATCCTTCAGCGGCTTGTCCCCCGGACCGATATACAGCAGATAGCGGTTATCGAAATAGCCCGCGGGAATATACCTGTCGTTGATATACAGCCTGTGACGCCGCCTGAGCGGCTGGACAAAGGCCTTAGAGACCTCTGTCCTGCCGTCGCGGCAGATATGCACGGTATTGCCGAATTTCCTCAGCGCGCGGTCGAGATAGCTTGCCATTCTCATACTCTCACG
>CADAUE010000162.1 GCA_902790985.1 uncultured Ruminococcus sp. | reverse complement strand
GAAAATGAACGTGCGCAGCGAAATCAAGCAGGAAAAGCCTTATAAGACGCTCGACAAGGCACTTGAGACAGACCAGAGGGAATTCAGCTATGACAACATCACGGGTACGGTCGTCGCTCTGTACTGCCCCGATTATATGAACGGTCTGAACACCCCCGGCTGGCATTTCCACTTTATCTCCGACGACAAAACAAAGGGCGGTCATCTGCTTGACCTTCAATTCGCCAAAGCAACGGCGGAGTATGACGCTACGCCCGAATTTGACATGTGTCTGACGGATAACGGCGATTTCCAGCAAATGGAGCTTGCAAAGGACGTCAGCGACGCGATCAAGAAGGTCGAAACAAACGAGGAATAAGAGCGATTATTAATAAAGCCAAGGAAAGAAAGTATCTTCGGAAATCACACGACAGATACAAGGTTAAAAGCTATGTATGAAGCATTAAACACCAGACGAAAAGCCACCGCCGAACAAGGAATAAAACTCATCGCGGGTTTTGACATGATGACCAAGAAAAACGGCTTGATCCAACCGGTAAAGATCCTGTTCTCTCAGCCGGAAACCTATGTGCTTTACAAAGAAATGATGCTGAGGATGGGCAACTCGATCGCTCAGCTCAAGCCTGTTACTGTCATCGGCAACGAGCAGCAGAAGAATTTCTTCTTCACCCTCGTGGATGACCTTGAAGAAATCAAGGCACTGTGCGCACGCTGATAAGGAGTGATCGCGTGATCCAAAGGCTGGATGAAAAGGGCTGTCTGTACTTTATGGATTATACCGGAGATTTTTATGATCCCGGGCTGATTCGGAAAATCAAAAAAGCTGCCGCGGCAAAGGCAGGCTGTTCCTGCTTTTTGACGCACAACGAGCACGGTCACGTCCTCACCTGCAGGAATTATGATCTGGGACATCGCGTATCGGAAAATGATCCGGCGTTCACCGGTCTGAATGTGATCTTGCATTGTCAGCCGAAGGATAAATACGAATCCATCGGTGTATGCGACGCGGTGTGGATCGATCCCTTTAACCCGCTGTTCCAATCCGGCGGTCCCGATAAAGAAGGCTTTTCGACGGAGATGTTCTCCTGTCTGCCGTATGTCTGCATGGACGGCATCAACGAAAAAGGCTTGTGCGCCAATCTTCTGAAGGTTGAGATCAAGGACGGCGAGCAGCCACAGCAAACCTCGTGGGGTCCCGGCTTTATCCTACGGCATATTCTGGACAGCTGCGCGAACGTTGAAGAAGCGGTCGAACTGGTGGGCACATGCGAGATCAGACCTGCGGATTGGCAGGAATGTCATATCTTCGTGACCGATGAAAACGGTAACAGTGCCGTTCTGGAAAGCTGCGGCGGTCGGCTATGCGCGGTCAAAACCGATATCGTGACGAATTTTTTTCAGTGTCGCGGAGATATGGCGGATTCACATTATTCCAACGGCGCCCTCAGAGAAAAAGCCGTGTATATGGCTGATATCAACGGCGAAAAACGTTATACCTTCGGTCACGGACACGGCTATCACCGTTTTGTGAGCATCCAAAGTCAGCTTGAGATGCACTGTGATCTGACGAGTGAAACATATCGCGCCGTCATGCCGGAGGATCACGCTCTCGTCGTGCTCAGGAGCGCGGCGCAGAATCCTTATACAAAAGCAGCCGGTACTTCTGTCACACAGTATACGATCATATATAACAACACCGAGAGAACAATGAAAGCTTGGTCTTTTCAGGATTTTTCCAAGAACTTTTGCTATGATATAACGGGAAAACCGATTTTGTAGAAAACTTAAAGCGCTGTAAAGCTTGAAGCCGCTAAACATCATTTCTTCACAGCGCAATTAATTTCTTATCTGTTCTTAAGAACTTTTCTTTTCGAAGATCTTATCGCCGAGGCGGAACATCATGGGATATACGCCGATGATGACGATTGTGATGATAAAGTAGCGGATCGCTCTGACAGCTAATGCAAGAGTCGTTCCGGAATCGAGGAAATTGCTGCTGAACGGCAGCTTCAGCAGGGTGTTGAACACGAAATACAAGCCGATGCCGATACCGAGGCGGAGTATCCAGCGCAGAACATTACGGGTCGTTTCGAACTTCACGAAGCGCTTTTCGAACTCAGTCGCGACGATGAAGCCGGTCAGGAAACCAAAGCCGGTAAAATAGTCGGCGCTTTTGCAGAAGAACCATCCGGGCACCGTGGCAAGCACCAGTACAGCGTATAACACCCAACGGTTCCTTATCTTTTTCTCCAGAAACGGAATAAGGAAAATGATGAGCACGCCAATCAGCCAGCCGGCGATCACGTCGGTAGGATAATGCACGCCGAGACAGAATCTGGAGATACCCACCAGCAGTGGCAGAACGATACCGATGACCATCAGGATCTTGTTCTTTGTGTAGACGCCCAGACCGGTAAACATCGTCACCGCTTTGGTCGCGTGTATACTCGGGAACGAAAAACCCTGTGCCGAGATATCGTAGATATCTGCTTTGCTGTCGGCAGCTTTGAGACATTTGATCCCTTCGTTATCAAAATACGGTCTGCGCCGCATGAAGATATTTTTGATCATACCACTCAGCGTCACGGCGAACAGCAGGTTGATCCCTATTCGCTTGCCGAGCTCCTTGTCCCAACACCAATACAAAAAACCGATGATCGCCACACAGATCAAGTCTTCGCCAAACATGGTAAAAAACGAGGCTATCGCAATGCCGACAGTACCGAGCCACGATTGGAGCCATTGCATCAGGGATACTTCCCATTCAAAGTAAAATGTATTGCCGTCCATATAGCAGTTCCCTCCAAACTGAGTTTGATTTAATCTGTTATTTATCATTATACTGTATTTTTTTGCATTATTCAATGGGATGTACCGGAATGGTATAGAAAAATTTACAAAAACCATTGATTTATGGGTAATTTATGTCTATTATAGTTATAAGGAAAACCTCATTTCTTACAGAAAGAGGATGGTGAGGGTGTCTTATGAGCCTGACGAATCATCGCACTTTTGAGACAATGCCGCTGTTTGAGGCTCTGTTCGATCACGCTCGGCTTTGAGGAGCAGAAAGCCCGACAGCAGCTTGCTTCGT
>CADAUE010000161.1 GCA_902790985.1 uncultured Ruminococcus sp. | reverse complement strand
AGGCTTTTTATGATCAGCAGGAATCATATATAGATATAATTCAATTACCCACTATTGAAAAGGCACTGTCGTAAAGTGTGTTTTACAACAGTGCCTTTTTGAATCTTAGCTATATAATATACATCAATACGTAATCTTCTCAAAACAGCGCAGTCTGTCTCTCAGCGCTTTGTGTACTAAAATACATACTGCTTCAACCGTGTCATCGCTTCCTTGACAACAGTATGCGGCAGCGTGAGGTTCATACGGATTCCCCACGGGTCATGGAAAGGAGCGCCTTGCTGCCACGCAACACCGACGTCCCAGCCCTTTTGGATTAGGTCGTCGATCGTGATCCCGTGTTCCTTGCAGTAGGCTTCACAGTGCAGGAACAGCATATAGGTCCCCTCGGGCTTCGATACTTCTATGCCATCGAAGTTGTCACGGATAAAATCGACCGCGAAGTTGACGTTGTCGGACAGCACCCGACACAGTTCGTCTACCCAAGTATGCCCCTCGGGCTGATACGCTCCGATCAGCGCGTGCATGGACAGGACATTCATCGCGTTATAGTGGCTCATTGCTGACTGCCGCATTATTCTGTCGCGCAGATAGCTGTCGTAGACGATGTGATAGCTGCCGATCAGCCCCGCGAGGTTAAAGGTCTTGCTGGGAGCGTAGACGGCGATCGTCCGTTTCTTTGCATCATCGGAGATACTTTGCGTCGGGATATGTTTGTGTCCGTTGAGCAGGATATCCGACCATATCTCGTCAGAGATCACGACGCAGTCGTTTTTGCGGAATATCTCCATCGCTTGTTCAAGCTCGTCCCTTGCCCAGACGCGGCCGCAGGGATTGTGCGGACTGCAAAATACCGCAAGATGGATATGATTCTTCCTCAGGCGCCTGTCCATATCCTCATAGTTCATGCGCCATATACCGTTCGTATCCTTTTTCAACGGGCTGAGCTCTGCGACTCTGCCGGTATCCTCCAGTACATGGGTAAAGCCGATATAGGTCGGGCTGTGAAGGAGCACCTTTTCTCCCGGAGCGGTAAACGCTTGGATCGCTGAGCTTACGCAGCCGAGTACGCCGTTCTCGTATCCGATATGAGCTTTGCACAAGCCCTTCACGACGTTACGCTGCTCATGCCAACGGATGATGGAGTCGTAGTATTCGTCGGCCGGGATATAGTAGCCGTATAAAGGATGCTCCGCTCTTTGGATGATCCTCTGCGGGATCGTCGGCACGGTCGCAAAATTCATATCCGCTACCCACATCGGGATCTTGGAGAAACCCGCCTTCGGTGCGGTCGGCGCTGTGCCCCAGCTGACGTTCGCGCCGATCGCGTCGACCGCCAGCGCGTCTTTCCCGCTGCGATCGGGCATTGTGGTAAAATCGTATTTCATGGCATTGTTCTCCTGTTGCTTTACATCATAACATGATTATATGACAATTGCGGTTCGGTTGCAAGTCAGAACAGTAATGATATTTTATCCATTCGCTCCGCGATCCGATCGGCATAGCGCGCACCTTTTACGGTCAGTTTATTCATCTGATAATCCAGAATATCGCTCGCGGAATAGGCTGCGGCGTATTGACCGTGCGAATAAAACGCCGTCATTCTATCAAGCAGCCGAAGTCCCGCCTCCCGTGCGGATAGCGCCGTGCCGTTGGGCAGTGTTATCCCGGCTTTGTCGATGTCGAACAAGGCGGCATTTTTATAGTTTTGCACGGCGAGCTCCTGCGGCTGTTTGCTTGGCTCAGACACAAGATACAGGATCAACAGCTCAATGAATTGCAGATCGCGCCTGTCGATCCCCTGCGGCGCGAACGGATTGATATCCACGTTGCGGATCTCGATATGATTCACGCCGTTTTGGACAAGGGTATTCAGGCGATTTGCGCCGCGCGGCTTTAATCGGATCGGGTAGTACAGCTCTCCTACACCTGCCAGCGCGCCGCTGTCGATATAGCGCTGTATACTCAATGCGTAGGAGAGGACGGAGTCATAGGACAGCCGCGGCGTGAAGCTGTTCCAATAGCCCTCCTCGCCGCATCGTAAGGACGCGTAACGCGTCAAAACAGGCTCCCCGATCCTTCCGGGCGAGAAGTACGAACCATCGCATACAGGCGAAGCGGAGAGCAGAAGGTTGATGACCCAGCCGTAAGCGTTCAGGCTTTCCGCCAAACTCAGATACACTTCATTCTTATTAGAGGTAAAATTGCTGAAAGAGGACGCGTCAAAGCTCTGTCGGAGCAGCTCCTCCGACAGCGAATAATTGACATGGATGCCCGACAGGGTCATCTTGTATTTGCCGTATTTTTCGGCAAGATACAGCCGGTAGCTGTGCTTTGAGCTTTGATCCCCTTCGTATATGGCGACAGGGATATCGTCGGCGTTTTTGATACGCGGCGGGTTGGAGTACAGCCAAAGCCTTTCTCGGCGTTCTTCGAGTATGTTGTTCAGCCTTTGCGTATGAGCGGCAAGCTCGTCGATCACGGCTTGTGCAGAAGTATGCACGCCTGTGTTGATCTCTGTCTGATTCTCACAGAAATCCTTGACGATGTTGGGATCATTCGGAAAGGGGTGCGGCGTGTGCGCCATATGACCGTCCCCGGTCACGCGCAGGGTCTCGCGTTCGAGTCCGAATTCTCCCGTGAGGAGCTTCCCGTCGGGCGCAGTGATTTGTCTTTTCACAACGTCACCTACAGCTTTGCGTATTGCTCGATAACGGTATGGATATCTGCGCCCTTTTCGAGCTGTTGTATCAGTTCTTTTGCGGGAGAAGTCAACTCTGCCGCGCGTCGGAACAGCGGTTCAAGATATCGCTTCTCTGAGAAGCCTCTCTCATGAAGTCCCTTCTGCGCGAGCAGCAAAACGACTGTCGTCAGCTCACGCAGGTGTGACTGTTCCTCCTGCGATAAAGCGTCTCTCCGATTGAAGCGCTTCCTCAAGGTGTACGGTGATTCGCCGCCTTGATACAGATAACGGTCATTTCTCAGAAGCTCCGTCAGCGCTTTGGTTTGGCTCATCAGACCGAGATGGAACGCCGCGACGGTCATTGCGTCCCGCAGCGGCTGGGTACAGGCGGAGCGGAACTCCAGCGTACCGCGGGCGGTCAG
>CADAUE010000160.1 GCA_902790985.1 uncultured Ruminococcus sp. | reverse complement strand
GAAGAAGATGCTGGCAGAAAACTAAAAACATTGACCGTGGTGTTACTGCGTCCTTGCGGCGCGGCAACGCCTTGTCCATTTTATACAGAGGTATGAAAATGAAAAAATTACTATCATCTGTCAGTGTAATCCTTGTGCTTGTTATGCTGCTGAGCATGGCGTCTCCGCTGACTGCGTTTGCGGCCGGAGACGGGATCACTGTGAAAGACCTTACGGCGCATATCTATAACATGGAAGATACCGAAACGCTGAGCTGCTTGTTCAAAAGCTCTATGCCCGATATGGCGTTCATCTCTACGGTCGATTATTTAAAGCACGTATATGTTGACGAGCCGACTGAGGAAAAGAACGAGGACGGCACCTACACGATCACCAATCCTAAGGGAACAATGGTTATTGATCCCGAAAAGGATGACTTGCATTTCGATAGCTTTGAGGATTTCGTTTCAGCTAAAGTAAACGCGGAAGGCACAGAGCTGGACGCGCCCTACATCAGGGAGTACGCGCCTGTCAACGAGGGAGAAACAAACGGGCTCGACCTTGACCTTTCGCCTTATAAAATCGATATTATCGAATATGACGGAAAAACCTATTTTCCTGTGTCGTCGATCGGACTTCTTTTCAGCGAGACGTATAATACGGCGGTGTATAACAAGGACAACATTTATTTTATCCACACCTCCGATATCGTGATGGGTACCTGTTATTTCAAAAACACGACGGTTTATGATACGCTCGAGCGCAGCAAGGATCTGGTCGAACTGAGTTATAACGATCTGTGCTTCGCGGTCGATAATCTTTACGGCAGACCCGCTCAGGCTGAGATCGCGTCGATGCTCGAAGAAAAAAGCTTTGATGAAATGCTGGACGAGTACAACGACGATACCCGCCGGGCAAAAGAATTGCTTTTATCGGAAAGCACGATTGATTATGTTCTCGGAACGGCTTATCTCGGACAGGTATTGTTCGACGGAGGTCATACGGCGCTCAATTACCCTGCGGTCTTAGCGTTCCTTACCCCCGGAACCGCTGTATATGATGAGATCTCCGAATTAGGCGATTCAGAGGATTTCCGGGATCGACAGGCGGTAGACTATACGTTTAAATCTCTCGGCTCCGGCCAGAGAAGCGCAGATATGTCAGAATTAAGAAGCGATGAATACGCGAACTACGAGCTTGTCAACGCATGGGATGACCAGTCGGCGTCAAAGCTCTATGTTGCGGAAGATACAGCTGTTTTCGCTTTTAATAAGTTTATTAACGAGGCGGCTTATCATTTCAAATGGTCTCTTGACTACGCAAAGGAAAAGGGGATCAAGCGTTTTGTGATAGACCTTTCCTGCAACAGCGGCGGCAGCGCGGCGGTCGTTATGTATATCATGGCTATGATCACCAACAAAGACAAAGACAGTTATAGCGCCTCTTACAGAAAACTTCAGACGCTTACAGGCAACATCACAAGAATCGATCACGATATCGATTTGAATTTAGACGGGGAGATCAACGACCTCGACAAGAGCGTATATTATGATTTTGAATACGCCTTTATCACATCCGGTATTTCGTACTCCTGCGGCAATCTGCTGCCTTGTCTGGCGAGGGACGCCGGCTTCCCGATCCTCGGCGAAAGAAGCGGAGGCGGAGCCTGCTCGCTTTTGATCGCGTACACCCCCGAGACGTTTTTCTACACAATGTCGAGTTATAATAAGATCATCACCGCAGATGGTAACGATGTTGACAGCGGCGCAGAGCTCGACTATGACCTTACTAAGCGCGTTACCGATGACGAGGGGAATGAATCGATCGATTATTCCGGTCTTTATGATCTGGAGGATATCAGCCGCAAGATAGATATGTATTACGGCGTACAGCTGCTCGGCGACGCGGACGGCGACGGCGAGGTATCGATTCTTGATGCAACGGCGATCCAGCGGAAGGATGTGTTGCTTTCCGTTGCTTATTTTGACGATGTTGCCGCTGACGTTGACGGCGACGGCGACGTCACCATCCTCGACGCGACGTTTATCCAGCGATTCCTTGCGGGACTGCCCTGTCCGGCAGGGATCGGAGAAGCAATTCAGCAGACGTCGGATTCGTCGGATTTAGAGTATAGGCTGCTCGAAAGCGTTCAAACCTATCGCCGGGACTATCAATACGATGACTGGGAACTGGCACAGACAACGTCGATCGAATACGAAAACGCCTATCCGGTTATGATCGAAAACCTCGATAATTACGATGACGCCGAACCCTCAAAGACAGTGTTTGAATACACCTTTGACGGCGAAAAGCCCGTGACCCGAACCGAGACCGATCTTGCCAACAATACTAAAACCACTGTGAAATACAACGACGGCAGAGTTTACGATTATGATATGAAATCTCTGGGCAGCGGCAGTACGGCCAAAAAAATGTTCCAGTACGGCAACGGCGGCGAATACTTTACCATGGTTCTGCATGATGAGTTCAGGTCAGGCGAGGGATTTGCTCCCGATGTTATGATGGAGGAAATGGATTCTGTTTCCGTCACTACCGAAAACGGTCTGCTGAAACGCACCACCAACACCGGCATTTACACAAAATGGTCGGAGGGTGAAGAAAAGAAATGGGTGAGATTCAACGGCAAATATTCCGCCGATTATGACGACGACGGTATCGTCAGCCTTCTGTCCGCAGTATATTCGCTTTCAGGATATGAGGAGCAGGGGAAATTTGAAGTCAAAAAGGAAAACGGAAGGATCACTAAGATCACTCGGTACACCCCCAGCGGCGGCGAGTGGAAGCCGGATGAACAATATGTTTTCGAGTATAACGATACCGCGATCAGCCCGTCAAGATACGCAGCGATGATCAATTACTTTATCGCCGATCACGGCGGAAATTATTATTGTTACAACTGGTATTAAAACTTTTATAATATATAGGAGATGATAAGTCTGATCTGCGTACAAAACTACACCAAGAAGTACGGTGATAAAACCGTTGTGAACGACATCTCGTTCACCGCGAAAGACGGCGCTATCACCGGATTTATCGGTCACAACGGAGCCGGTAAATCAACAACGATCAAAGCGATCACGGGCGTTATTCGCCCGACAAGCGGTTCC
>CADAUE010000159.1 GCA_902790985.1 uncultured Ruminococcus sp. | reverse complement strand
GGTCGAAAAGTATCAGCAGGGCTGTGATGTGGTCTACGGCGTGCGCTCAAAGCGCGAGACCGATACCTTCTTCAAGCGCTTTACCGCCGAGGGCTATTACAAGGTGCTCGACAAGATGGGCGCAAAGGTGATTTTCAATCACGCCGATTTCCGCCTGATGAGCGCACGTGCACTACAGGCGTTTGCTGAATTCAAGGAGACCAATCTCTTTTTGCGCGGCATGGTGCCGATGGTGGGCTACAAGAGCGATATCGTGACCTATGAGAGAAGTGAGCGTCTGGCGGGCGAAAGCAAATATCCGCTCAAAAAGATGCTGGCGCTCGCATGGGAGGGTATCACCTCGCTGTCCACCAAGCCGATCAAGCTGATCACCCGGCTGGGTCTGATCATTTTCCTGATCAGTATCGTGATGCTGATCTATACGCTGATCCGCTTCTTCATGGGCGCGACCGAGACCGGCTGGGCGTCGCTGGCAGTGTCGATCTGGGCGATCGGCGGCCTGCAGATGATGGCGATCGGTATCATCGGCGAGTATATCGGAAAGATCTATCTCGAGTCCAAACGCCGCCCGCGCTATATCGTAGAAGAATATCTGCACGACTGAGTGTGAAATAAAACGAAAAAGCTGACCTTTTCGGGTCAGCTTTTCTTTCTGCATATCGGTATTCCGATCAGCCTAATACATCTTCCATTCTGGCGTCATATCTTTGCAGGATGGTCGCGTCGAGGATGTCTACCTCGCCGTCGTCGTTCACATCCGCGTACAGGAGCTGCTCGGGCGTCAGTTCCTTTTTGCCGGCAAGATATCGCTGTATCACGGTCACATCGAGGATGGTGATCGCGCCGTCCATATCGACGTCACCGATCGCCTTCATCGGAACATTGTCCACATCCGTGATCTTGAACGTCTTGACGACCTCGCCGTCATCGAATTGCAATTTGATCTTGTGCAGTCCGACCGGCAGCTTGACCAGCTCGGATTTGCCGATCTGGAGCAGACCCTCGTGCAGTACCATGTTGCTCTCGAGGATGGAGCCGAGATAGGTGTCGCCCTCATAGACATACGCGACGATCGACTCGGAGTTGGTCTGGAGCTTGAGACCGGACTCCGCGCCCTTGTCCCATTTGATGACCGGGGTGTCGATGACGATCTCCTTCTGTTCGGGCGCGACATACTGATCGTAGTCGGCATACGCCATGATACGGTTGGCGTTGAGGGTATACGGCGTTCCGCGGAAGCTCTCCTCAACGTCAAGGTCGATCTGTCGGGTGATGACCAGCCCGTCGGAGTTGCCGTTCGTGTAGGTCAGCACACGGGTTTCGGGATCATAATCGATCACGATGGCGACATGGGAGAAGTAAGCGCCGGTTCCGTGCCAGCCGAAAAAGACCAGACCGCCGGGCTTATAGGGCATATCAAAGGGGCTGACGTCGACGTTGTAGTAGGTGTTCCACGGCATCGCGTCGAGCTTGTGGTGGGTGTTGGGCGCGTAATAGACCTTCTTCTGATCAAGGTTGAAGGACTCAATCCACTGGTCGGCGCTCCAGAAGATCCTGGGGTCGACGACGTAGCAGTAGAAATAGCGCTTCAGGGTCTCTTCATCATAGTAGCCCGCCTGATACAGACACCAGCTCGTGAAGATCGTGCACCAGTCATAGTCGGCGTACTGTTCGCTCTCATCTCTGTCCATGACATAGCGCTGTGCCCAGCGGGTGTACTCGGTGTTGCCGGTGAGGTTATCGTTCATGCGCAGCTCGGCGCCTGTCCAGAGCTTGCCCTCCTGACGCGCCTGATCGAGGTCGTAGCCCTCGGTGGCAAAGTTCGCGTAGCCCTCCTGTGAGAGCGCGACGGCGAGCACCTTTTGCATGGTGGTGTCGTCCTTGTGCTCCTCCAGCGCCTGCATGAGCTTGGTGTAATAGGGAGAGGATTTGTATTCTTCCGAGAAGCGGAGCTCCTCAGCGCTCGCGGCGGATGCGGAGAGCACGGAAGAAAGCATCACGGCGAGTACGATGGCTAAACTAACGATTCTTTTCATACGGTTCTATCCTTTCTTCATCGGGATGATTATAAATGGAACGCGCGCTTCAGGAACAACTTGCCCGTGTTGGTCAGGAAGATGTCCTCCGCCTTACGGATGATCTCCTTCTCGGGGGTGTTCTGCTCCTTGAAGTCGACGATCAGTTTTGCTTCGATCAGGATCTGGTGGTCGAGGGTGCCGATGTGCTCATAGTTCTCGGCGTTCTCCACCATGTGGCATACCTTCATCGCCGCCGCCTCCGCGATCCCGCATTCTCGCAGGATATCGCGCACGACGGGGATACGGTCGCCCTCGACGTTGTGTACCACTGCCGCCAGCTCTAAGTCGAACTGCTCCTCATCGCTCAGATGCTCGAGCTCGCCGATGCTTTTCGCCAGCGTATAGACGCGGACAAAGTGCTGTACCATGTCCATGTCGCCGCCGTAATACTGCTTCATCCGCAGCGCGACGCGGTTGACGTCCTGTGTGCGTTTTTGCGCCGCCGCGTCAATTTCCTTGGGCATCCTTGAGCGCCTTCTTTCTCAGTTTTCTGTCCTTTTTATCTTTCTTAATGACCTCGCGCAGATAGGCGAACGCCTTTTCCTCGCCGTTCTCGGCGAGATAGGTCAGGTAGTGCTCGATCAGATCGCATGACGCGGGGTGCATCAGCTCTCCGCGAAAGACGCGTCCTTTGCGGTTCTTGCCGCGGATGAAATATTCCAGCGGGCTGCGGTCGGTGTATTTGTCGCCCTGATAGGTCTTGCACGCCGCCATGCGGTCGCAGAACATCTCGACCACATAGCGCACCGGCATCTCGACCGGTTTGATCTTGCGGTCGACGGGGGAGTAGTCCGTCCAGTATTCCAGGTGATGGCGGTTCCTGCCCTTGTGGTGCATCCACGCCTCGCTGTAGCCCTTGACCTCGCGTTCGCGGTCATTCGGACTGCGCGTTCCCTGCCAGTAGCGTGCGCCTTCGCTGAACTCCGTCCACGAATATTTCGACAAATCGTGCTTTAATCCCTGCCACGGAATCCCCGCCTTAAAGCAGTTGCGGATCACCTGATGGCGGTGGTGGGTGATGGTTTTAAAATGATTCAGCGCCTTGCTCATCGGATCCCTCTTTTCTGAATACTTATTATAATACAAGGCGACGGATTGTGCAAGG
>CADAUE010000158.1 GCA_902790985.1 uncultured Ruminococcus sp. | reverse complement strand
CCCATTCGTCAACACTCTGCAGAGTAGCGTGCTTCTCGATGAGAGCCTTGAACTTCTCGATGAGAGCCTGGATGCCATCCTCGCCCTGCTTCATTGAAACTACCATTACGGTCTCGTAATTAGCCTTCAATGCCATGTTTACACCTCCTTATGGACTATTGGCGCTATACAAATCTATATAGCGCAAGGTTTTTTTGGGTTATGGGCATAGTTGCACACATAACATGAGTTATTATATAGGAAAGATCGCGAAATGTCAAGGTGCCGCGGCACTTTTTTCTTTTATAATTCGTTACCGAAGCCCAGTCCCGAGATCGCGGTGGCGGTGGCGGTGATGATGAAGGAATGTTCGTCCTCCCCCATCACGGCTTGTCTGACGCGGTAGGCGTCGTGGGGTCGTACCGCGCAGAGGATCACCCCGAGCGGTGCTTTGCTGTAGCCGCCGCGGGCTTCGATCAAGGTCAGTCCCCTATCCTGCCCGGATATGATGAGGTCGGATATCTCATCGGGCTTTGTCGTGATGATGATCAAAAGCTTGCCGTTATCTCGCGAAAGTCCGAATACGACGGCGTCGATCAGCTTAGTCGAGGTAAAGATCGCGATCACGGCGTAGAGGGCGTTCTCGAGAGAACCGTAGACAACAGCCGACAGCGCGACTACAACGGCGTCGCTGATCAGCACGATCGTGCCGATGCTCAGATACGGGAATCTTCGGTTCAGGTTGCGGGCGATGATATCGGTGCCGCCGGTACTGCCTCCGCGCAGAAAGATCAGTCCCAGTCCCGTGCCGGAGAGGATCCCGCCGAAGATAGCGGCGATGATGAGATCACCGCGGTAGGCGATCCCCCACGCCCCGAAAAAGTCGATCAGCAGCGATACCGTTACGGTGGCGATAACGGTTCGAAGAATAAACCGCCAGCCGCTCTCTATCGCTCCCCAGATGAACAGAGGGATGTTGAGGATCAGCGCGGTCGCTCCGATCGGCGCGTAGAACAGATGGTTGAGCATAGTGGCAAGTCCGGTAACGCCGCCGGGGGCGATGTGATTGGGGGCGGTAAAAAAATCGACCGACAGCGCATAGATGACCGCGCCGAGGGCTATCACCAGATAGTCCCGCGCGTAATTCCATGCTCTGTCGGTTTGTTTCATTCTATCACTCTCAAATAAAAGGTTAAGGATTTATACAATCCCTCACCCGCTCACGCGGGAGCTCCCTTTACCAAAGGGAGCCTTTTTCTATTATGAGCGTGAAAAGTTCATTTATACGGTCATGACTGCCTTTGAGGTACAGCCAGCCGAAAAGCGCTTCCATGCCTGTCGCCGCGTGATAATCGGAGAGGGTCGAATGTTTTGACGCGGAATGTACCTTGGTATTTCTGCCGCGCTTATAGACCTCCGTTTCTTCTTCGGTCAGTTCGGGCAGGATCAGCTTGACAAACTCCGCCTGACTTTTACAGTTGACCATCTTCACCTTGCGCTGATTCAGCTCGCCGACATGGGCGGAGCTGTTTTTGACAAGGTACTCGCGCACCAGAAGATCATAGACACCGTCGCCGATGAACGCAAGGTTCAGCGTTGGCGTTGATTGAATCGTTTTATCTTCCATAGGCATCACTCGATAAAGTCAAATTCAAGGTCGTAGATCGACACGGTATCGCCCTCTTGACAGCCCGCCTCGCGCAGCTTGTCGATCACGCCGGATGACTGAAGAACACGTTCAAAATAGGACAGTCCGTCATAATCGTCGAAATTGACGCCGCGCAATACGCGCAGCAGCCACTTGCCCTCGACCATATACACGCCGTCCTGTACGGTGATCTTGACATCCCCGAACTGCTCCTCGTCGATCTCGGGCATCGGCTCGGGCTCATAGACCTTGATGGGCGGGAGCTTGCTGAGCTCCTCGACGATCTGCTTCAAGAGAGGGTCGACGTCGTAGCGGATCGCAGCCATGATCGGAAAGAATTTGTAGCCTTGTTCTTCGACCCAATTCTTGAAATCGGCGATCTGTTCATCGGTGGCGAGGTCGCACTTGTTGCCGACGACCAGCATCGGACGCTCGGCAAGCTCGGGGTTGAAGCGCTTTAGCTCCTCGTTGATGACGCGGAAATCGTCTTTAGGATCACGCGCCTCGGAACCGGAGACATCGACGATATGCACGAGCAACCGACAACGCTCCACGTGTCTGAGAAATTGGTGACCCAGTCCCGTACCGTCGGCAGCGCCCTCGATCAAACCGGGGATATCCGCCATAACGAACGACACGCCGTCACCCATCGACACAACGCCGAGGGTCGGGTTGATGGTGGTGAAATGATAGTTGGCGATCTGGGGCTTTGCCTGCGATACGACAGAGATCAGCGTGGATTTGCCGACGTTCGGAAAGCCTACCAGACCGACGTCGGCAAGGAGCTTGAGCTCCAATGTGACCTCGAATTCTTCACCGGGCATACCGGGCTTAGCGAACCGCGGAACCTGGCGGGTCGGGGTGGCAAAATGCTTGTTGCCCCAGCCGCCTTTGCCGCCTCTCGCGATGACAACAGGCTCTTTACCGGACAGATCGGCGATGATACGGCCGCTTTCCGCGTCACGGACAAGTGTGCCTACCGGAACCTTGACGATCAGATCCTCCGCCGCCTTGCCGTACTTTCTGCCGCCCGCACCGTTATTGCCTTTCTTCGCCTCAAACTTGCGCTTGTAGCGGAAGTCGGCTAGCGTAGACAGGTTGGAATCAGCGACAAAGATGACGTCGCCGCCCTTTCCCCCGTCGCCGCCGTCGGGACCGCCTGCCGCGACGTACTTTTCACGATGGAACGCGACTGCGCCGTCGCCGCCCCGCTTCTCTGGAACTTTGACGAAGACTGGATTCTGAACGGCAGGGCCGCATGGGAGTTCGCGCGCCACGTCAGGTCCGGCGCCCATCCGCCGGCCGAGTTCAACGCCGTCGCCGAATACAACCCGCCGTACGGCTTCGCGACGCACTGCCAGGCGGAGCTTTTCTGGAACAGCGACGACCCATGGGATGAAATCGCGAAACGCGCCAGGAGACGGACCCATCCAGAAATATAGGATGGGAAAAGTCGGGGGCGGTTTGCAATAGATTTGGGGACAGACACCTGTCAGGTGTCTGTCCCCTTGTTCACGGTCCTCTTGTTCATATTTTTGACAGGACAGCAACGGTTGTGATACATTGTATTCAACCATCAACCATCCACCACTAGGAAAGGGTTCCCCC
>CADAUE010000157.1 GCA_902790985.1 uncultured Ruminococcus sp. | reverse complement strand
GAGGGCGCAGGCAGGCTGGCGCCTGTCAAGACTGACAACGCAGTTATGCGGAATTCTCCGCAATAGATATTAAAGTGTTTTATTGCTACTTAGTATCAGTAGATGATCGTTTGACAAAAATCCTTTTCCTTGATGGGATAGATCCCCGCGCAGACCGACGCCATCTGCCCGCCGCTCGTGACCGTCAGCAGGATCGCGTAGCTCTTCATCGGCTCGATCACGGTATTCAGCCTGCACCGCGTATGTTCCGACGATGCTTTCACCGCTTCAGCGACTGCGCCGTTGCAGATCAGAAAAAGCTCGTAGGAGGATTGCTCTCTGCCGGAGAGCGTCCAGATGATGTCGAGCTTGTCCGAAGCGTCTTTTTTGAGAGACATTTGCTTGATTTTCACGCCGTCACCTTCCTCTCATGTTTGTACCTATCATAGAGCACGGCGCACGCGAAAATTGTTGAAAGATGGGGGAGAAGCCAAAAAGACAGCTCATATGGTTACAATCTTATCATAAAGGCTGAAAAGCAGCGATTGATATGCTAAAATAAAAATATTTCAAAAACCTTGCAACACTTTCACTCTTTTTTTGCACTGTATGATTGAACGACGTCGCAGGAGGAGAATCATGGACGAGAAAATGCTGGTGACAAGAGCGGCGGGCGGAGACCGAGAAGCCTTCGCCTCGCTGTATACGCGGTACAGGGATGATCTGTATCGCTATGCTTATTTTCAGCTCGGTCATCCCGAGAACGCGCGCGACGCGGTCTCTGCCTGTATCGTGGCGGCATACGAGCGCATCTATACCCTGCGCAACGCGATCGCGTTCAAAAACTGGATCTTCCGTATCCTGTACCGCTGCTGCTGTAAGCTGATCGCGGAGCAGAGCGAGCAGCGCCGTCGCGCCGACGTCGAGGAGCTGAGCCGGCTGCCCGCCGAGAACGATACCCTGTCTCCGGAGCTCAAAGAAGCCTTCGATATCCTCTCGGATGAGGACAGGAACATCGTGCTGCTCAGCGTGATCGCGGGCTACAACAGCGCTGAGATCGCCGTGATCACGGGACTGAAAGCATCTACCGTGCGTTCGCGTCAGTCGCGTGCGCTTCGAAAAATGAAAGAGTTTTTAGGGTGAATGTGATGAAGAACGAGATGGATTTTTTGAAGGACAAAATCAATGAAAGCGGCGTGAAAGCGCCGGATGATATGGATGAACGTTATGTTCTCGATACCCTTCGGGAGGTGACCCCTAAGCCGATCGCGCTCGAGCCCAAGAAGAAAAGGTTCAATTGGAAGCCCTTGGTCGCCGCGGCGGCATTGGTGCTGGTCGCGGCGGTCGGTACGGTGATCGGCGTGCGGATCTATCAGCAGAATCTGATCAAGGACAGTACGATCACGCTGAACGGCGGACTCAGCCTCAGACAGTTCAACAGCTATGACGAGCTGAAAGCGGAGGTCGACAGGATCCATGCCGAACGCCAAAGGACCGATCCGGGCGAGGTCATCAACGGTATCTCGGATTTTTTCTCCGGCAACTTCGGTGCGAAGGCGGATCACTATAACGGCGGCTACACCTCGGATCGCGACATGGCGGCAGAATCCTCTCAAACCGGCAGCACGGGCAGCAGTTCCGGCAGCGGCGCGGCGAGTGATTCTCACAGCGAGACCTACAAGCAGGTCGACGGCGTGGATGAAGCCGATATCATCAAGACCGACGGCAGGTTCATCTACTGCGCCGACGGCTCGTATATCACGATCTTCTCCGCAAAGGGCGACGCTTCCGAGAAGGTGGCTACGCTGAACACCATGACGCAGAACGTCGCGACAGCCGACGAGGCGGATCGCCGTCCCGACTTCGATTATGAGGGCTACTACCACGCCTACTATGTGACCGATCTCTATCTGAGGGGCGACCGTATGATCGCCGTCTGTAAGGACAACAGCTATTACGGCGATATGGGCTATACGACCGTCGTCCATGTCTATGATATCTCCGATATCTACAATATCAAAGAGCTCGACAGCATGACCCAGAGCGGGTATTATACGTCCTCTCGTATGATCGGCGACACGCTCTATACCGTCAGCAGCTATACGCCGTACTCCAACCGCTATATCCCGTACTGCGGCGCCGGCAGCACTCCCGAAGAGATCCCCGCAAGCTGCATCTACGCCGTAGAAAACCCCGATTCCGAAAGCTCACTGGTCGTCAGCGCGTATGATACGGCGGATTTCTCGGCACAGACCGAGAGCAAGGTGATCTTCGGCGGCGCGCAGGATATCTACTGCAATCTCGAGAATCTGTATGTCTACGCTACGGATTACGACTATACAGGTTGGTATCAAGGTTTTTATTCGACAAACGCAAAGTCACGGATCCTCAAAATCAGCCTGACCGACGGTCTGAGCTTTACCGCTTATACCGAGATCGACGGCGTGATCGACGACCAATACGCCCTTGACGAGTATAACGGCAATCTGCGCGTCGCGACGACGAGCGTCAAAAACGGCAGGGACGTCAACAATCTGTATGTGATGGATGAAAACCTCGGCGTGATCGGCTCCGTTAACGGCTTTGCTCCGGACGAGAGTATCAAAGCCGTGCGCTATATGGGCGACACCGCCTATGTCATCACCTACGAAGAGACCGATCCGCTCTTTGTCATCGACCTGTCCGACCCGAGATCTCCCGAGATCCTCGGTGAGGTGAAGATCAGCGGGTTCTCCACCATGCTCGTACCGGTCGACGAGAACACGATCCTCGGATTGGGTTACTATACGGAAGAAAAGGAGTATACCGATCTCGAGGTACAGGAGGGCTTCAAGCTGGCGCTCTTCGACGTCAGCGACAAGGCGCACCCGCAGGTGCTCGACAGTCTGTCGTTTGTCGACTGTGATTCCTCCGTGCAGTATGAACCGAAGGCGTTGGTCTACAACCCCGACCGAAACGATTTTGTCGTGCCGCTGAATTATCATCATTACGGCGATTATGACGATCATGGAGAGTTTATTGCGGATGAAGATTACCACGGCGGTATGCTGAACTTCAAGGTCGAGAACGGTCGAATAAAGGTGGTCGATCAGTATAAAGCGGATTTTACCTATGACGTAGAACGCTGCGTCTACGTCGGCGATACGATCTATATGACCTATCAAGGCTACTACGGTCTCGCGATCGACAGCGTAAAGTATCGGTAAGCACGAAAAAGGGGCTGTCGCAAAACGAGAAGTTTTGCGGCAGCCTTAGCTTTCGATAACAAATAGTATTTATAAGCTGTTTATACTCAGCATAGAATCGCATC
>CADAUE010000156.1 GCA_902790985.1 uncultured Ruminococcus sp. | reverse complement strand
AATTTCGCATAACAAGGCGGAGGGCGCAGGCAGGCTGGCGCCTGTCAAGACTGACAACGCAGTTATGCGGAATTCTCCGCAATAGATATTAAAGTGTTTATTGCTACTTAGTATGAATCGTCTTTTCGCTGAAAACATCCCGTTTTTTCTAAAGATCGGTATTGACTTTGACCGATCTAGGTATTATAATACTTTTTGGCTGAGATGGGACGAGTTCGTCTTTCTTCGCTTCAGAGAGAGGTCGGTCGGTGTGAGACCTCGCGAAGGCGTCGAACAGCCACCCTGGAGCCTCCGCGTGAAAGCGCGGCGTAGGTCTGCGTTAAAGACAGCTGAGTGGTCGTATCGTCAGATACGGCAATTTGGGTGGTACCGCAGGTCAGCCTGTCCCAATTTCGGGACAGGCTTTATTATTTGGTGAATGGTGAACGGTGAACGGTTAAGGGTGAATGGTGGGCGTTGCCCACACCCGATTCCTAATTCATCTAATCAACTCTTTAAAGTGAGGTTATAAAAATGCAGTATATGGGTTTGAATGAACTCAGAGAAAAATTTCTGTCCTTCATGGAGAGCAAGGGACATCTTCGCCTGCCGAGCTTCCCGCTGATCCCGAAGGACGATAACTCCCTGCTTCTGATCAACTCGGGCATGGCGCCGATGAAGAAGTATTTTACCGGTGAGGTCACACCGCCGCGCAACCGTGTGACGACCTGTCAGAAGTGCATCCGCACGCCCGATATCGAGCGCGTCGGTATCACCGCGCGTCACGGTACCTACTTTGAGATGCTGGGCAACTTCTCGTTCGGCGATTACTTCAAGCATGAAGCTACCGCTTGGGCATGGGAATTCTTCACCAAGGTCCTCGAGATGCCCGAGGAGCTCCTCTACTGCTCTGTCTATGAGGAGGATGACGAGGCTGTCGAGATCTGGACAAAGGAAGTCGGCGTAGACCCCTCTCATATTGTCCGCTTGGGTAAGGAAGATAACTTCTGGGAGCACGGCTCCGGCCCCTGCGGTCCCTGCTCCGAGATCTACTTTGATCGCGGTCCCGAGAAGGGCTGCGGCAAGCCCGACTGTCATGTCGGCTGTGACTGCGACCGTTTTGTCGAGGTCTGGAACCTCGTTTTCTCTCAGTTTGAGTCCGACGGCAACGGTACTTACACCGAGCTTGCGAAGAAGAATATCGACACCGGTATGGGTCTGGAGCGCCTTGCCTGTGTGATGCAGGGCGTCGACAACCTGTTTTTGGTCGATACCGTTCAGAATATCATGAAGCACATCAGCAGGGTCGTGGGCGTAAACTACGGCGAGGATGACAAGAAGGATATCTCCCTGCGTGTCATCACCGACCATATCCGCTCCACCACCTTCATGATCGCCGACGGCGTCATGCCCTCTAACGAAGGCAGAGGCTATGTCCTGCGCCGATTGCTCCGCAGAGCGGCGCGTCACGGCAGATTGTTAGGTTACAACAAGCCTTTCCTGTATCAGATCTGTGATACCGTCATCAAAGAGAATGCCTCCGCGTATCCCGAGCTGGTCGAAAAGCAGGATTATATCATCAAGCTGATCCGTGTCGAAGAAGAAAACTTCGCAAAGACTGTTGACGCGGGTATGAACATGCTCGAGAGTATCATCGAGCGCAGAGAGATTAGCATCCTCAGCGGTGAGGACGCGTTCAAGCTCAACGATACCTTCGGTTTCCCGATCGACTTGACCCGCGAGATCCTGGAGGAGAGAGGGATCAAGGTCGATATCGACCGTTTCCATGAGCTGATGAAGATCCAGAAGCAGCGTTCCCGCAAGGCTCGTAAGGATGCCGGTGCGGATGCGTGGGTCAGCGATTCGATCGATTTGAACGATATTCCCGCTACCGATTTTATCGGCTATACCGACTTCGAAGGTGAGGGAAAGATCCTTGCCATCGTCAAGGACGGCGAGCGTGTCGATCGTGCGCAGGAGGGCGAGAACGTGATCATCGTCCTCGACCGCACGCCTTTTTATGCCGAGAGCGGCGGACAGGTTGCCGACACCGGTGTGTTGAAAGCGGGCGGCTGTTCTCTTGACGTCGACGACGTCAAGAAGGACGCTTCCGGCGTCTACATGCACATGTGCGTGGTCAGTACCGGTACGATCGCTGTCGGCGATACCGTCAGCGCCAACATCGATGTCAACCGCAGAAAGGATATCATGCGCAACCATACCGCGGCGCATCTGCTGCAGGCAGCGCTGAGAGAGGTGCTCGGTACGCATGTCCAGCAGGCGGGTCAGTTGGTCGACGAGGACGTTGTACGCTTTGACTTCACCCATTTCTCGGCTCTTTCAGCGGATGAATTGATTGCGGTCGAAAAACGCGTGAACGATGTTATCCTTGAGGGTATCCCGGTCACCTGCACCGAGATGAGTATCGAGGAAGCGAAGAAGAAGGGTGCGATGGCGCTCTTCGGCGAGAAGTACGGCGACGTCGTCCGCGTAGTCGAAGCCGGTGATTTCAGCAAGGAATTCTGCGGCGGTACACATGTGGATAATACCGCCAAGGTCGGTATGTTCAAGATCAAGCAGGAGGGTTCCGTTGCGGCAGGCGTTCGCAGGATCGAAGCCGTGACCGGTCACAACTTCCTCCTATATCTGAACAACGCCATTATGATGATCGGTCAGGCGGCGCATCTGCTCCATATCAACAATCCGCTTGAGTTGGTCGAAGGCGCTCAGCGTCTGATGGAAAAATATAAAGAGAATGAGAAAGAGCTGGAGCATCTGCGCGACGAGATGGCGAAGGATCAGACCGGCTCTATCCTTGAGAACTCCGAGCGCGTTGGCGATACAAAGATCGTCACCGCCATGTACAACGGCGCCGATACCGACGCTCTGCGCAAGATGTGCGAGTATATCTATGAGTCCGTTGACGACGCTGTCGCGGTGCTCGCGTCCACCAAGGGCGGCAAGCTGGTATTCTCCTGCGTCTGTACCAAGAAGGCGATCGAAAAGGGTCTCAAAGCCGGCAACATCGTCCGTGAGGTCGCGAAGATCGCGGGCGGCAACGGCGGCGGTAAGCCCAATATCGCGATGGCAGGCGGTAAGGATCTGACCAAGGCTGACGAAGCGCTCTACGCTTTGAAAGATATCGTCGCAAAAGCTATCGGTGAATAAACTTCCCCGGAGCAAGCACTAAAGTGTCCGCCGGACACTTTACCCTTGCTATGCTCGGGCTGGGTATTAGCCTAAAAGGATAAATCCTTCCCTACGGGCTCTTGCGCTGCAAGCAGCGGGGTATTTGACCCTTTTAATCGGTTGAGATTGCCACGGCT
>CADAUE010000155.1 GCA_902790985.1 uncultured Ruminococcus sp. | reverse complement strand
TTGCTACTTAGTATAAATCACAATAGGCAAAAACCGCCTTTCCGTACGGAAAGGCGGTTGGTGTTATAATAAGGTTGAGATTGCCACAGCCGCTTATGCGGTTTCACAATGACGATTGAAAATCAGAAGCCGGCGTCCTCGGGGGATTCTTCCGAGACGGCAGGGGCAGCTTCTGCAGCTGCTTCTTTGACCTCTTCTGCAGCGTCGGCGACGGTTTCCTTGACCTCGGCGACTGCTTCAGCGGCGGTGTCTACGACAGTCTCTTTGACCTCGGCGACCTCTGCCGCTGTGTCAGCCGCGGTCTCTTTGACTTCGGCGACAACCTCCTGCGCGGTTTCGGCGACAGGTTCGACGGCTTCTTCTGCCATACCCTGTCCGGCGTTGATCAACTCATCAAGATCTTCGTTATGGTTGGGATCGAAACGGCCTTTCAGCTCATCGGCTTTGTCGACAGCCTTATCCTTGAGATCGGCCGCAGTGACCTTTGCCTTTTCAGCGAAGTCCGCAGCGGTCGCTTTCGCTTTCTCGGCGTAATCTGCGGCGGAAGCCTTAGCCTTATCAAAGGCTTCAGATCCCTTTTCTTTAGCCGCTCTGGCTGCCACCGCAGCCTTTTCGGATACCGCTTTCGCGAGCTTTTCGGCGTTCTCGGAACGGATCTTGGTGTCGTTCTGAATGTTCAAAAGCTCAACATATTTTAAAGAAGCTTTGCTGATACGGTCGTTCGCCGCGTCGATAACGGCGCAGATCGCTTCGTTCTCGGCGGTCGTGCCGTCGCGCATGTAATCATAGAAATAGCGTCCCAGCTCGATGTACGCTTGATCGCGGGTCGCGGAATCCGCTTTGATCAGTCCTTTGATGTGGTTCAGCTGTACGCGCAGACGGTTTTTCTCTGCGATGGAGGCCGCGATCTCAGAGACCGTTTCTCCGACAAATGCCATTCCGTTTTTGATGTTGTTAGTAATATCCATTATCGTACCTCCGTTTGAATCAGTGATCAGAAATCGTTATATCAGCCGACCATACTGCTGTCAGCGCTGAATGATTGCTTTTATTATCGCACTATTTACGCAGAAAATCAATAACATTTTGTAAAACTTGTATAATTAATTTGCATTTCACGCGAAATGTGGTAGAATAAGGGAGAACGGTTAACGATGAACGGAATGGATCCCTTATCCACGATTGAGAGTGTGATATCATGTCAAATGTTATTTCAAAGGATGTGACCTGCCCGAAGTGTAACCATACACAGGGCGCGCATCTGTATATCAGTATCAACGCGACAAATGACCCGCAGTTCAAATACGCGCTGCTGGAGGGCAAGATCCTGCGTTATCGCTGCGCAAGCTGCGGCTATGAAGCGCGGTATACCTATCCGCTTTTGTATAACGATATGAAGCACAGGTTCATGGTATACCTAATCCCGCAGATCGACCGCTTTCAGCTGGAGGACAGGGCGCTGGAGGATGATTACCGCAACCTCAAGGGCATCCGCAAGCGCATCACCGCCGACTTCAACTCGATGAAGGAGAAGATCTTCATCTTCGAATCGGGGCTGGACGATATGGCGGTCGAGCTGACCAAGTACGCGATCAGCGAGATGGTCGCGAAGAAGCATGATCTCGGCAGGGTATCGGAAGGGTATCTGACGATGTACAACCGCGAGACGAATACCATCGGCTTCACCTTCTTCCTCGGAGAAAACGCGGAGCCTTTCGTGCAATCGGCAAGGCTGGAGATCTACCGTAAGAGCATGAAGATCGTGAACGCGATCTGCGGCAACGACAAAAAGCTCAGCGGCTTTATCAAGATCGACCGCGAATGGGCGGAAAATACGCTGTTTCGTTATAAGCGCGTGAAAAACGGATAATCAAAGAACAACAAAAGGCAACGGATTTACCGTTGCCTTTTTGATATATCAAATGAAATCGTATCATAGCTTGGTGCCGCAGTTGCCGCAGAAGGGCAGAGAGGGGTCGACCGGAGCGCCGCAGTTCGGGCAGACAGTGGGTCTTTGCTGAGCCGGAGCGTTCTGCTGAGTAAAATTGTCGTTATAGGGGACGTTCGGCTGATCGTTGCGGTAGGGCTGATGATAAGGCGGCCGGTTGTTCGCGTAGGGTTGGTTGGGAACCGGCGCGTAGCCGTTGTTCTGAGCGCCGTTATACGGCGTGTTATTGTAGCCGGTTATATGGCGCTTGATATAACGGCTGTAGCCCAGCGCGATCGACGCGTCGAGGATCCGGGTCACAAAGGTCGCAGCCATCATCACCGCGGAAAGGACGGAGCGCAGGCTGACAGGATTTCTGAACGTTTCGACCAAGGTCAGAATGGTGGAAATACCGAAGAATACGGCGAAAATGATATTGAAAACGCCCCACGCGGTCGCTCCTTTGTTTTGCAGCTCCACGGATGTGAGGCTGTGTCTGACGGAACGATAGTAGTTTTTGCGGCAGGCGCAGACGAAGATCAGCAGGAACAGGAAGATCGCGAGGATCACGCCGCCGATCACGAAGAGTACGGTCGCCTGCGAGGTGGTTTCGCTGTCACGGCTGAAGAGGGAAATGCCGAAAACGACCGACAGTGCATAAGCGATAACGGTTAATACTGCGAGGATGATGGAGCAGACAAAGGTTATGATCGCCAGAACATAGAGGATCGTCGCACCCGCGACAGGGCTCGAGTTGGGGTTCGCGCTGCGGCTTTTCGCGAACAGGATGATGAACGCGACTGCCGTAAGAGTGAAGATGATCGCCGTGAAAACGGCGGAGATCACGTTCGTGACGGAAGAGGCGGCAATCGCTACAGACGCGTCGGAGCTGTTGATCCCCAGGCGATCCAGCAGCTGCATGACCTCCGCTTGACCGGACGCGGGTCCCAGCAAAGCGGATATAATGCCGATCGCCGCGATGATGAGATACAAAATCCCGATGACGAGGACTTTACTTTTTTTGAAATATCCCTTGACGATCTCGATATTCGCCGCAAAGGGGTTGAATCGTTGTTCGTACATAGTTGCTCTCCTTTTGATTAAAAATTGTCATTGCGAAGCCCCCTTTAGGGGCTGTGGCAATCTCACCGATAAAAAAGGGTCAAATACCCCGCCCGAGTGCAGCGTAAAGTGTCCGCCGGACACTTTGGTGCTTGCACCGGGGAAATTGATTGGTAACACTATTATAGAATAGGCGGGATGAAATTGCAAGCGTAAAAGGGGGCTGTCGCACTAAGACATCCCAAAAAACTAGACCGGGCAGCCCGAAAGGGTTGCCCGGTCAGCGCTTTCATAGTATAATTTAATTGCAGTAAAACC
>CADAUE010000154.1 GCA_902790985.1 uncultured Ruminococcus sp. | reverse complement strand
TTCTTTTCGGATACCATATTGTTGAAAACATCGGAGTAGACGCCCGCGGCGTTGACGACAGCCGCGGCAGTATACTCTTCGTTATCGGTCACGATGTGCCATATGCCGTTCTCGGAAAAGATATTTTTGACCTTAGTGTCAAACAAAAACTCCGCGCCGTTGACAGCGGCGTTCTCGGCATAGGCGATGGTCAGCTTGAACGGACAGACGATGCCCGCCGTAGGCGCAGACAGAGCGGCGACGACCTCGTCACCGATGTTCGGCTCGATCTCGAGTAGCTCTTCACGGCTGAGGACACACAGTCCCTCTACGCCGTTTCGTTCACCTCTTTCGCGCAGATGATCCAGCTCGCCGATACGATCCGCGTCGGTACAGACGGTCAGCGAGCCGATCCGCTTGAAGGGGACGTCCAGCTCCCTGCATACCGCTTCCATCATACGGTTGCCCTCGACGTTGAAGCGCGCTTTCAGCGTGCCGTTCTTCGCGTCGTAGCCGGAGTGGACGATCGCGGAGTTCGCCTTGCTCGTACCCGCGCAGACGTCCTCGTTCTTTTCGATCACCAGTATTCTGGCGTTGTATTTACTTAGTTCTCTCGCGACGGCGCAGCCGATCACACCCGCGCCGACGATGATAATGTCGTACATAATTACCTAACTCCTAACTCCTCATTCCTCATTCCTAACTCTACTTCGCCCAGCCCTTGGTGGCGGCGACCGCCTTGTTCCAGCCGTCGATCTCGTCCTTTCGCCAGCTGTCGTCGCGCTCGGGCAGGAACTCGCGCTCCATGCTCCAGTGACGGCGAACGTCCTCCTTGTCCTCCCAGAAGCCGACCGCCAAGCCCGCGAGGTATGAAGCGCCCATCGCGGTGGTCTCGACGCACAACGGACGGTGAACGGGGGCGTTCATCAGATCCGCCTGGAACTGCATCAAAAAGTTGTTCATACTCGCGCCTCCGTCGACCTTCAAAGAGCCGAGGTAGATGCCCGAATCCAGCTCCATCGCGTGCAGCACATCGTTGGTCTGGAAGGCGAGGGATTCGAGCGTCGCGCGGATAAGGTGGTATTTGTTCACGCCGCGGGTCAGCCCCATGATCGCGCCGCGCGCGTAAGGGTCCCAGTACGGCGCGCCCAAGCCCGTGAACGCGGGGACAACGTAGCAGCCCGCCGTGTCCTTGACCCTTGTCGCGAAGTACTCGCTGTCGGGTGAGCCGTCGATGAGCTTCAGCTCATCCCGAAGCCACTGGATCGCCGCGCCCGCGACATAGACCGAGCCTTCGAGCGCGTAGTTGACCTTGCCGTCCAGCCCCCACGCGATGGTGGTGAGCAGGCCGTTCTCGGAAAAGACAGGCTTTTCGCCCGTGTTCATCAGCATAAAACAGCCGGTGCCGTAGGTGTTCTTCGCCTCACCCTCGTCAAAGCAGGTCTGTCCGAACAGCGCCGCCTGCTGGTCGCCCGCTGCTCCCGCGATCGGGATCGCGCCGCCGAAGAACTCGGGGTCGGACTCGCCGTAGATACAGCTGGAGGGCTTGACCTCGGGCAGCATGGAGCGGGGGATGTCCAGCTCGTTGAGGATATCCTCGTCCCACTCGAGGGTGTTGATGTTGAACATCATCGTGCGCGAGGCGTTCGAATAATCGGTCACATGGATACGCCCCTTAGAGAGCTTGTACATCAGCCAGGTGTCGATGGTACCGAAGAGCAGATCGCCGTGCTCGGCTCTCTCACGCGCGCCGTCGATGTTCTGAAGGATCCAGCGCAGTTTGGTCGCCGAGAAGTAGGGGTCGATGACCAGACCCGTCTTTTGACGGAAAGAATCGGTCAAGCCCTTTTCCTTTAATTCATCGGCATAATCGGAGGTACGGCGGCACTGCCAGACGATCGCGTTGCAGATGGGCTGTCCGGTCGCTCTGTCCCAGACGACGGTCGTCTCGCGCTGGTTGGTGATGCCGATCGCGGCGACCTCGTCATAGCTCGCGCCGATCTTGCGCAGCGCTTCACGCGCGACGGACAGCTGGCTCTGCCAGATCTCGTTCGCGTCATGCTCGACCCATCCGGGCTGAGGAAAATACTGGGTGAACTCCTTCTGCGCGACAGAGCGCATGTTGCCCTCGACGTCAAAAAGGATACAGCGGTTCGAGGTGGTGCCGGAATCCAGCGCCATGATATATTTTTTCATCATTCGTGTACCTCCTGTCAAAACAGCTTATAATTAATTATACCAATTTCGGCGGTGGTTTTTCTATCCCAATAGCATACAAGAATATGGGAAGAATTATGTACAAAATCACCGTAGTATGGTATAATCGAAAAAATTGAAACTTTGAGGTAAACTATGACAAAGATCTTATTCGTCTGCCACGGCAACATCTGTCGCAGTCCGATGGCGGAATTCGTGATGAAGAAGCTCGTGAAAGAAGCGGGGCTTGCAAGGGAATTTGAGATTGCCTCCGCCGCGACCAGCCGCGAGGAGATCGGCAACCCCGTCTATCCACCTGCACGGCGTGAGCTCGCAAAACACGGGCTGTCCTGCTCGGGCAAGTACGCGCGTCAGATGACCGCCGCCGACTATGACCGCTATGATTACATCCCGATCATGGATCGGAACAATCAGCGCAACATCATGCGTATCATCGGCAGTGACCCCGAGAACAAGGTGCGCCTGCTGATGGAATACGCAGGCAGCTCCCGCGACGTCGCCGACCCGTGGTATACGGGCGACTTCGAGACCACCTACCGCGACGTCGACGAGGGTTGCAGAGCGCTGCTTGACGATATCCTCCGTAGGGACGACCATCGCTCGTCCGCAAAATGACGGGCGTTTCATATATCAAAAACGTTTGATAGGAAAAGACATCCTTGCGGTGACTCTTGTATTACGCGTAGATCAATCTTGCGGCGGTATCAAAGTCATAGTGCAGGTTCACCATGCTGACCGCCTCGCCGAGCTTGCGGCTCAACGATCGTTCGATCGCGGCGATCGGATAATCGTCGTCGAGGGAGATATATTTGAGCTGCCAGCCGCGTTCACTGCGGCGTGCGCGCAGAATACGCATATCGCGCAGCGCGGCTGTCGCCTCCTGAGCGGCGGAAACAACATTTTCGGGCCTGATCAAACTTTCAAAAATCATCTTCATTCTCCTTTGCTGTCATACGCTGTGTTCGTTCCTACAATGCTATTGTAACACGGCATAAGTCCAATAAGCGGGACTTTATACATTAGGAGAGATTAGGAGAGAAGCGAAAAATGAAAAAGTAAATGTAGGATTTTAGGGTTAAAAATCGCTGTTTTGGTTGCGTTTACTCTTGCAATCGGTTAAATTGAATTTGAGCAGCTGT
>CADAUE010000153.1 GCA_902790985.1 uncultured Ruminococcus sp. | reverse complement strand
TTTGATGCGATTCTATGCTGAGTATAAACAGCTTATAAATACTATTTGTTATCGAAAGCTAAGGCTGCCGCAAAACTTCTCGTTTTGCGACAGCCCCCTCGGTGTTGAAGTATCAAAAGGTCAGCTGAGCGTCCTTGAGCTGACAGTAGGTCTGGGTGTTTTCCTTATAGGTGGTGAAGGTGCCGATCACGGAGATCTCGTCACCTTGTGAGGGATACTCGTCGGGATAGGCGTGATCGCCCGCCCGGACGAATTCGATGCCCTGCGCGCAGCAGGCGGTCGCATCCTTGATGACACAGGCGTAGTAGCGCTGGCCGTTTTCTTCGGCTACGTTGAAGGCGCCTGCCATCTTGACGGTCTTGCCCATGTAATCCGCGGGCTTTAACATCATGTTCTGTACCTCCGAGTAGACCATCGTGGCGCTCATCGCGGTGAGGTCGACGTCGATCCCGTCCGCGGAGGTCTTTGCCTGCGTTTCCTTCTGTGCTTCGGTAGCTTGCGCTATCGGAGCGGAGGAAGCGGCGGTTTCCTTGGCGGTGTTATTGCCGCAGGAGGCAAGGGTCAAGATCATGAATACGGCGAGTAATAAGGCGATTGGTTTTTTCATGCTTTTCCTCCCTGGGTAAACTTTCCGACAACGGTAAAGATCAAAAATACAACGATATCCACGGCGACGATCGTCGAGCCGACGGGCGTGCCGGCAAGGATCGAGGTCAGAAGTCCCGCGAGCGCGCAGATCACGGAGATGATCGCGGCGCAGACGGTGACGCTCTTGAAGCTCTTGAACACGCGCATCGCGGAAAGCGCGGGGAAGATGACCAGCGCGGAGATCAAGAGAGAGCCGACCAGCTGCATGGAGACGACGATGATGACGGCGATCACGATCGCGATCATCAGATTGTACAGGCTTGCTTTCTGACCCGTCGCGCGGGCGAAATTCTCGTCAAAGGTGACGGAGAAGATCTTGTTATAAAACAGGATGAAGAATACGACGACGATCACCGACAGTATGACGCACATCCAAACGTCGAATGAGGTCAAGGTGAGGATCGAGGTAGAACCGAAGAGGGTCGAGCAGACGTCGCCCGAAAGGTTCGACGAGGTGGAGAACAGATTCATCAGAAGATAGCCGATCGCCAGCGATCCGACCGAGATCATCGCGATCGCGGCGTCGCCCTTGATCTTGGCGTTTTTGCCCATGCGCAGGAGCAGTACCGCGCTGAGGACGGTGATAAAAAGCACCAGCGGCATGCTGTTGGTCAGTCCGACGACCGCGGCGATCGCCATCGCGCCGAACGCGACATGGGACAGTCCGTCGCCGATAAAGGAATAACGTTTCAGCACTAATGTGACGCCTAAGAGCGAGGAGCACAGCGCGATCAGCACGCCGACGATCAGAGCGTTGACGACAAAGCTGCGCTGGAGATAAAACGCAAGGGTGGTAAAGAGATCAGTCATGCCGATTGTCCCCCTTACTATTGATATACGCGTCACGGGTGCCGAAGAAAATATCGTTGCCGATGTGCAGGATGGTGGAGGCGTATTGCAGCGCCTTGTCGATATCGTGCGAGATCATGATGACGGTCACGCCGTCTTTGTTCAGACGCTCGATCAGCTCATACATATCGGCGGTAACCTTGGGATCCAGTCCCGCGACAGGCTCGTCGAGCAGGAGGATCTTCTCGGTGGCGCACAGAGCGCGCGCTAAGAGTACACGCTGCTGCTGTCCGCCGGACAGCTCGCGGTAACAGCGGCGGCGCAGATCGAGGATGTTCATGCGCTCCATGTTCTGCACAGCGAGTTCTTTATCCGCTTTGCTATAAAAGGGCTTGAAGCCGTCGTGTCCGAGGCAGCCCGTCAAGACGATCTCCTGCACGGAAGCAGGGAAGTCGCGCTGGACGTCGGTCTGCTGGGGCAGATAGCCGATCTTGCGCGAGGTCACGCCGTCGGAAAATTCGATCGTGCCCCCGAGCGGCTTGGTCAGTCCCAAGAGGGTTTTCATCAGCGTGGTTTTTCCCGATCCGTTCTCACCGACGATACAAAGGTAATCGCCCGCGTTGACTTCAAAGTTCAGATCGGAAATGATTTGTTGTGACCCGTAACCGAGGGAAAGGTCGGTGCATTTGATCTGTGGCATAGTTTTTCCTTCCTGTTTGCGGAGCTGTTAAGCAAGCGCTTTTTTCAAAACATCCAAGTTGCTTTCCATGATCGAAAGATAGGTTTCTCCCGCTTTGATGCGCTCGGCGGTGACGTTCTGGATGGAGTCGAGGGTCAAAATCTCTTGATCCTTGGTTTTGGTGTTATCACGGATGGTCTTGGCGATAGAGCCGTCGGAGCTTTCGATCTGCATGATCGTTTTCAGCCCCAGCTCGTCGACCTTGTTTGACAGGAACGTGATGGTCTCAAAGCTCGCTTCGGTCTCGGCAGAGCATCCGACGAATGCGGCGTAGTAGTCGAGCTTGTAGTCGTCGGTCATGTAGCGGAACGGGAAGCGGTCGCCGAACAGAAGCGTTTTGACAGAAGCGTTATCGACAGCTTCTGTGTACTGCTTGTCAAGAGAATCGAGCTTTTGTGTGTAGCTCTCGGCGTTGGTCTTGAAGGCGTCGGCGTGTTGGCTGTCGGCTTTTGACAGCGCTTCGGCGATCTTCCCGACAAAGAGCTTGGTGTTCTTCAAAGAGAGCCATACATGTTCGTCGTACTCGGGTTCTTCTTCGTGTTCATGCTCATGTTCGTCCTCCTGCATACCCTCTTTGAGCTCCTCTTCTTTGGCGGCGTCGCCGAGGATATCCATGAGGTCGAGGACGATCATGTCTTTGTTATCAGCCTGTTTGAGCGTATCGGCGACCCATTTGTCGGATTCGCCGCCGACATAGACAAAGATATCGCAGTCGGAGATATCCATGATGTCCTTGGCTGTGGGCTGATAGCTGTGAAGATCGACGCCGTTGTCGAGAAGCAGATCGAGGTTGACGTCGACATCGTCGCCCGCGACCTCGCGAACCCAGTCGTAGAGGGGGAAGATGGTGGCGACGACCTTGACCTGCCCTTGATCGGCGGTCTTGGGGGCAGCGGCACAGCCGGAAAGGGCTGACGCGATGATAAGAATACTGCATAACGCAGCGATGATTTTTTTCATTGATTCCTCCGTTGCGGCTCAGCTGCCGCTGTTACACTCGGCGCAGACGCCGTAGATCACGGTCTCGCCTTTGTCGATCGAGAATTTGTCGTTCAGCGCGACGCTGTCGACCAGCTTGTCGGCGATCTGCTTTTGCATATGCATGGTCTTGCCGCACTTGGTACAGCTCAGGTGCAGACAGCCCTCACACGCGTGGGCGTCGT
>CADAUE010000152.1 GCA_902790985.1 uncultured Ruminococcus sp. | reverse complement strand
CCGAGATCCTTCTCGGCGCCGAGGTTTTCTACTACCCCGGCATCTCCCACAGCGAAGCGATCCCTCAGCTCGCGATCGAGGGCACCGATTTGATTATGATCGAGATGCCGTTCATCACCTGGTCCGACAGGATCTTCGACGAGCTGATCTCTCTGCAGTACAACCATCGCCTGCATATCGTGCTCGCGCATGTAGAGCGTTATCAAAAGCTCCAAAAGCGCGATATGTACGCTCAGCTTTTTGAACAGCCCTTCTATTTCCAGTGCAACGCCTCTGCCTTTACCTCGTTCCGCTCCCGCAGACTGGCGCTGAAGCTGCTCGATAACGGTCAGCTCCACTTCCTCGGCACCGACTGCCACAATACCGATAAGCGTCCGCCGAATATGGAAGAAGCGCGCAGCGTCATTGAGAAGAAGCTCTCCCCCGGCGCGTGGCGCAGACTCCGTCACGAGATGGTCGACCGCTTCAATTCCCACAAATTATAGACAGCCATCGGTGCAAGAGCGATCCTTTCCGTTCGTTCTCTCCCCAATCTCAGGTTCGATCTATAAAATATATTCCCGATCAAAGGAGAATCACCATGTACGAAAAAAGATACAATCCCTTTGCCGCCAACGTCGAGCTTGTCAAAGGCTATCTAAAAAGCGGAAAAGTGCTGATCTTAGGCATTTTACACTTCCTCTCTCTTGCTCTTACGGTCGTGACAATGGTGCTCGTTCCGTATGACCGTTCTGTCAGCGAGCTGATGAGCGCAATAAACAGCTTAGGTGTAAACACCTCTGATATTACTTCGTTCTTCCAGACTCTTCTGTCAAACAGTTCCCTTCCCATCGTGATCAGCGCTGTGCTTTCCGCGATCTTCACTATTCTGACCGCAATCGCCTTCATCGTCATGTTTGCGAAGAGCCGCAATTCCAACCCCGATTCCAACCCCTCCTCAGGAGCCTCCATTCTTCGTACACTGTCGATGATCACCTTCGTTTGTTCGATCATCTTAGCGGTCATCATCGTCGCGGGCTATGTGCTGTTCATCGTCAGTATCTCCTCGGTCAACGATTATTTCGGCGGCGACGCGCAGCAGGCAACGATCACACAGGTCGTCATCGGCATTGTCGTATCCTTGTTCCTCATTCTTTTTATCTCTTATGTATCCTGCCAAAAGAATTTCTACCGTTCCATCAAATGGAGCCTTAACTCCGTTGATCTCTACCGTTCGGGCGCGGCAGGCTACGGCGTGTTCAACATCATCTTCGCCGTCTTTATTGGCATTTCACTGACCGTCTCTGCCATTACCGTCATCAAATCTTTCAATATCAGCAATCTGTTGGTACTTATCAGTAATCTGCTGTCTTGCCTTACCGCGATCATGACCGCCGCTTTCGCTCTTGGCTACAACCGTTACATCAAGCAGGCGAAATACGGCTACAGCGATCCTTACGGCGGCAGCTCAGGCGCTCCCTATTATCCCGACGACCGCGGCGCGCAGAGCTATGGCGCTCAGCCCTATCAGAATTACCATGTCCCGCCTCAGCAGAACATGCCGCCGTATAACGAGACCCCCGACAATATCTCCGCTCCCGAGCAGGAGACCACAGCCTATTGCACCAACTGCGGCGCCGAGGTCAAAGGCAACCGCCCCTTCTGCACCAACTGCGGCAACAAATTATGATCGACTAAACAGCAAGCAGCTGTGAAAAAACGCTGTCATTGCGAGGGCATTAGCCCGTGGCAATCCCACAAAAGGTAGATAAAGCCTATAGTAATTACCACTCCCATGCAACAGCGCCAAGGGGAACAGACGCCGTCTGTGATCGACTAAGCGTCACCGCCGCTAAAGCTCAGAACCACACACTAAGGGGCTATCGCAGCATTAATGCGACAGCCCCTTTTCTTTACGGTCTTATTTATCTGTTGTTTTTCACGCGCTTATAGCGGAACAAGGTATTCTCCGCCCACTCGCGGTCGATCTTGATAAAGCCGCTGAGCTTCTTATCGTTGCCGCAGATCGCGTCCACGATCTTCATGCTCTTGCGGTAGATCTCCAGCCTTGCGCTCTGCACGAACGGTTCGGCATTCTCGCCGATAAAATAAGTGAAGCCGATGGTGTTGGTCTCACGGTTGTAGATCGTCAGATACCCTTCGGTCACTCTGCCGAGGTCGTGCTTTTTCGCGACCATCTCGCTGATCGCGTATTTCGTCAGCTCGACCGCCATATCGTCCAACCCCGATTCAAAGATGAAGATCTTCTCCTTCATCGAGTTGAAGTCGGCGGTGATGCGCTTGCGGATACCCTTGAGATTGCGGTAATCGTCCTCCAGCGCCCTGTCCTCGAGCTGAAAGCGGTCGATCTGCGGGATCAGGTATACCATGAAACGCCGCTTCATATCATTATACAGCAGCGGATAGGTATACCGCGCCTCATACCCACAGCTTTCACAGCGGTATTTCAGGATCTTCCCTGACAGCAGCGCGTTCTTGAACTGCGGATCGTTGCTCGCGTTGATACTGATATACAGATGCGCGCCCTGGGTGTGATTACACTTCGGACACGTCACCTCTTTTGAAATGACATTTGACATAATATCACTCACTTTACAAGACGAAGAATAGCAGAAAACCCTTATGATTTCCCATTCCTCATTCCTAATCATTACCTATTCTACCATATTTCAGAAGAAATGCAAATTAATTACGAAAGATTTACAAAAACTTATTGATTTTCTACGCATTTAATGCGATAATAAACTGGTAAAAGTATTTGATACTATCATTCTGACTGCTGAGATCGTCTGCAGTCTTAAAACCGGAGGTACGACTATGGATATTTCAAAAGGCATTAAAGAAGGACTCGAATTCATCAGCGATACTGTTTCTGAGATCGCTTCCTCTGTCGCGGAGAAAAACCGCCTGAGAGTACAGCTCAACCACCTCAAACGCTTGATCAAGACCGATTCCGCGACCCGCGATCAGGCATATATCGAGCTGGGCAGATATTTCTTTGAGAACATGCGCGAAGGCACCACCCCTGAGAACGAGGCGATCTGCGCCGTCATCGACGCCGCGAACGACCGTATCAGCAAGGCATCCCTGCGCTATGTAGAACTGCTCAATATCCAGAACGATACCAAGATCCGTTCCGAAAACGCCGAAAAGCTCGCCAAGGCTGTTTCCGAGAAGGCAGCCGCCGCCGCGAAAGTCGCGAAGGAAAAGGGTGCCGAGGCATTCGATAAGGCTAAGGCTTCCGCCGCTGATTACGCAGAAAAGGCAAAAGCCACCGCTGCGGATTTCGCAGAAAAAGCAAAGGCGACCGCGACCGATCTCAAGGACAAAGCCGCCGACAAAGCGGGCGACCTG
>CADAUE010000151.1 GCA_902790985.1 uncultured Ruminococcus sp. | reverse complement strand
TTGAAGATCTCGCCGGAGCTTGCGTATAAGCTGTTCAGAAGGATATTGGCGCTGTATCTCGACACGGACAATGAGAACAGGATCGACGAGGTGGAGCAGAAGGCTTCGGTGATCGGATTGCTGCGCGTGCTGCGCAGGGTCATTCGGATCGGAGAACAGAATACACCCGAGGGCCAGAGGCTGATCAACAGCTGTAAAAGCCGTATCAACATCATGATAGAGAATCTCGATACCCTCGTCTTTTGATGGGAGGATCAATATGAGCGAACAACCCAAGAATCTTCCGGCTGATTTCCCGAGAAAAATTGAAAATAAGATCGAGGACGGCTACTACTGGCTGGTGCCGTCGATGTTCGCGCTGCTGCTCATCCTGTTGGTCGGCGGTATCGCGATCGCTTTTATCCGCACCTTCAAGGGGATGGAAAGCACATGGGTGTTCTCTATCGGAGCGGATATCTTCACCCTTGCGATCTGCATGATGCTCATCTTCAGCTGTATGCTCAACCGATTTTACGGCAAGGATTCGAACCATTTCTTTGCCGCTGTGCTGACGGTCAACGGCGTCGCGCTGTTCCTCGACGAGATGTGCTGGGTCGTGCAGGGCAACGCTCAGCTGCGTCAGCTGAATCTCGTCATCAACGTTCTGTTCTTTATCAGCGGCGCGATACTGATCTACTTCTTCTGGCGATATGTGTCCAACGCGATGGATATGAACCGGAAGATCCTGCGGATCATGAACAATCTGTTCACCGCTTTGTTGGTGCCGACGATCCTGCTGTGCCTTGTCAACCTCTTTTATCCGCTGTACTTTTCCGTGGATGAAAACGGGTTTTATCAGCGCGGCGATCATTGGCTGCTCAGTCAGCTGTATCTGCTGATCGGGATCACGATCTTCATCGCGGGGATCACGGTTTCGAAGGCGCCGCGCAGAGATAAACTGGTGGTGTCGTCGTTTGTGGCGATCCCGCTGATCAACCAGTTTCTGACGATCGACACCTTCGGTTTGTCGACCCAGTACGCCGCGACGCTCGTTTCGATCGTGCTGATCTACGGCGTGGTATTTGCCGACCGCGAGAAACGTATCGTCGCCAAGGAGAATGAGCTGGCGGTAGGTACAAAGATACAGGCGAGCATGATGCCGAGCGAATTTCCCGCCTTTCCCGACAGAAAGGACTTTGATATCTATGCCTCGATGCATCCCGCACGGGAGGTAGGCGGCGATTTCTATGACTTTTTCCTCATCGACGACGATCACCTCGCGCTGGTGATCGCGGACGTTTCCGATAAAGGCGTCCCGGCGGCGCTGTTCATGATGGCGTCAAAGATCCTCCTGCGCAATCACGCGATGTCGGGAATGAGCCCGAAGGATATCTTAGAGAAAACCAATAACCAGATCTGCTCGAACAACCGCGAAGAGATGTTCGTGACGGTGTGGCTGGGGATCGCGGATCTGAAAGAGGGGAAGATCACGGCGGCGAATGCCGGTCATGAATATCCCGTTATCAAGGAGCCCGACGGAAAATTTGCTTTGCTGAAGGATAAGCACGGCTTTGTGCTGGGCGGTATGGCAGGCGTAAAGTATAAGGAGTATGAGATCCCGCTCAAAAAAGGGACGAAGCTCTTTTTGTATACAGACGGTATCAGCGAGGCTACCAGCGAGAATAAGGAACTTTTCGGCAATGACCGGATGGTAGACGCGCTGAATCACAACGAGAACGCGAATGTGCAGGAGGTCCTGGGCGAAATGGATAACGCAGTAGCGGCGTTTGTAGAAAATGAACCGCAGTTCGACGACCAGACGATGCTGTGCTTCGAATATCTGGGTGAAGGAGAGACGGTATGAAAGAGATCACATTAAATGCGACGGTGGATAATGTTGAGAAGGTCACCGAATTTGTCAACGAGCAACTGGAAAGAATCGGTTGTCCCGCCAAAGCGATCGCGCAGATCGATATCGCAATCGACGAGCTGTTCTCGAATATCGCCTACTATGCCTACAGTCCGGAGGTCGGTCCGGCTACGGTGAGGGTCGACGTGGAGGAGGATCCCGTCAGTGTCACCATCACCTTTATGGATCGCGGCGTCCCCTTCAATCCGCTGAAAAAAGCCGATCCCGATACCTCCCTTTCGGCAGAGGAACGTAAGATCGGCGGGCTGGGGATCTTCATGGTCAAAAAGACGATGGACGCGGTGGACTATGAATATCGCGACGGAAAAAATATTTTGCGTATCAAAAAGAGCATGTAAACCGTTCTGAAAGGTAATGACATTTTGAGATTTGTGTGATATACTCATACTGTAAAAGATGACATCATAAGCTTTATTCACCCTGTCGCAGTCGGATTCCGGTATCTACCGTCCGGCATCGGAAGGGGAAAAGATAGAAAGGAGAAAATCTTATGAAATTTCCAAACGCCGCAAAAGGCGTAAAACGTATTTTTACCGCTGAGGTGCTCAACCTGATCGCGACCATCTGTCTTGCCGTAGCGGCTGTACTGATCGTTGTCGCTGTCGCAAGCGGCAAGTTTGTATCAGGCAGAACGAGCGATGCTCTGTTCGGTGGCAGTATGCTGGGTGCGATTCTGTTCGCACTGGCGTGGCTGGTGCTGACCATCATCGGCTTCATCATGAAGCTGGTCGGTATCATCAACGCTTCCAAGGATGAAGCGAGCTTCAAGAGCGCGTTGGTCTTTTTGATCGTCAGCATCGTTGCGAGCATCGTTTCCTCCGTGCTGATGATGAACAACGTGAATACCGCGGGCAATCTGCTGTATACTTTTGCGCAGCTGGTAGAGGTCTTTATCACCATCTTTGTGATCGCGGGCGGCGTGAAGCTGGCGGATCGGCTGAACCGCGGCGACGTCGGCACGAAGGGCACCAATGTACTTAAGATCATCATCGTCGTGAATGTTCTTATGCTGATCGCGAATCTGGTCTCCTCTTTCATGGGAGGTATCGCGGCTTCTGTTGTATCCGGCGTGGTTCTGATCGTCGCGTTGGTTTTGGAGATCGTGCAGTATTTCCTGTACCTGTCCTTCCTCAACAAAGCGAAAAAGATGCTTACTGATACTAATGCAAATTTAAACATATAATGTTTATCTATCGTCTATTAATACGCAACTCTGATCAGCCGGTTATTTGAAATCAGCATAGATCTTGACCGTATATTCAATCAAGCAAAAAGACTCCTTTCGCAAGGCGCGAAGGGAGTCTTTTCTGTACTATCTTGGGATCGCCGGGGGCAGACTGACAAGGCTCGTTTTGACGGGATATCATACTAAGTAGCAATAAAACACTTTAATATCTATTGCGGAGAATTCCGCATAACTGCGTTGTCAGTCTTTCAGTCTTGACAGGCGCCAGCCTGCCTGCGCCCTCCGCCTTGTTATGCGAAATTCTCCGCTAATATCTTTTTAAAGCTTTTTATTGCTACTTAGTATCAAGCCCAAGGATCGGCGGATTTTGCGGGACGGATCCCGACGAGGATCATCTGCTCACTTAAGTACCATTTGCCCTCGCTCGGCTTGAGACGCAGCTTGATCTGGCGCGGGGAATCCGAGCCGCCGGAGTTGAGGTGCAGGGTCGCCCAACCCTCGTTTTGGAAGGAATAGGGGTTGGAGAAAACGGTCACGGAGAAGGGTTTTGAGGGCGTGTAGTTATTCTCGGGGATCGCGCCCGCAAAATAGGAGAACGGCACGAGCTTAGAGTCACGGAAACGGTCGTTGAGAAAGCTGATCTCGTAGGCGGACAGCGGCTGGGGTCCTTTGAGAAAATTCAACATATCGGCGCCGATCGCGGGTGCGGCGGCATAGGCGCACAGCGCGCATACCGTCAGCGCGGCGGTTTTGTAGGGGGTGTCCAGCGACGCCTCGGGCAGGGCTTTCAGCTCGTCGACGCTCTCGGGCAGGGCGTTGAATACAAAGGTAAAGCTGCCTTCTTCGAGCTTTGCGGTTGCTGTGGGTACAGCTGGCTGATTCAAGTTGTCAAAAATACTCATGTCAAAACCTCCTTTTCTTCATCATACCATTTGCCGCGGGATTTGTAAATAAAGAATTGCAAGTTGATGATAATTATAGTATGATAGTGGTATGAAGATCGAATATGTGATTTTGGATAAAAATCTGACCTTTGATAAGGTTAGTCGATATGCTTCGCTTTTGCCCGAATATCGTCGTGAGAAGATCATGCGGTATCGTTTTGAGAAGGACAAGCTGCGCTCGCTGATAGCGGGGCTGTTGATTCGCCGCGCGATAGGGGAAATGCCGCTCGTTTTCGGTGAGCATGAAAAACCGTATGTACAAGGAAACAGCCTGTACTTTTCGGTATCGCACAGCGGCGATATCGTCGCGATCGCCGTCGATGACAGAGAGATCGGGATGGATGTGGAAGGATTGCCCGTGGAGGACAGGCTGAAGATCGCCGACCGCTTTTACCATCCGAGGGAGCGAGAGTATGTGCATGGAGCGGAGGATGAAGCACGGGCTTTCTGCCGGATCTGGACGCGGAAGGAAGCCTATCTCAAGATGACGGGCGAGGGGATCAGCACCGATCTGACCGCCTTTGACACGACTTCGTCACCGCTGAGAGATAGCATTGATACCGTTGATCTTTACGGGTACTGTCTGTCGGTGTGCTGCGAAGAGAGGATAGAGAACCATCACATTAATATTTCTTTATTAGAATTAAAAGAACTGTTTTCCACCGCTTTTTTATGAGGCGGTGGTTTTATTTAAAATAGTCATTGCGAGGGGCGCAAAGGAAAAGGTAGAGATTGCCACGTCGGAACCATGTTCCTCCTCGCAATGACAATCTGAAATGCGCC
>CADAUE010000150.1 GCA_902790985.1 uncultured Ruminococcus sp. | reverse complement strand
CCTTTTTAATCGGTTGAGATTGCCACAGCCCCTAAAGGGGCTTCGCAATGACTATTGAATAAACGACAAAGAAAAAGCGTCGCATTTCTGCGGCGCTTTCCTTTTATATTCATTTTTGATAGTACGAGGCGACCTTCCTGAGCTTGCGCATTGCCGACTGGATATGTCGGGTGACTGTAGACTTTGAAAGATCCAGCAGGGCTGCGATATCTTTCATTTTCTTACCTTCCAAATAATACATCATGACGCATTCTCGCTGTCGGTCGGTCAACTCATGCTTGATCGCGCGCAGCATGATCTTCTTCATTCTGGCGCGTTCGGGACGATTATCGCCGCGGCTGAGGCTTAACGAATACGCAATGAGGTCAGCGTTCTCCTCATTGATAAACGTACGCTCACGCCTCACGGTGATTCTCCCCGCGCTGACGCAGATGCTCGGCAGTTTTTAACAGCTCGCGATAGATCTTGCGGTACGCGTTGATCGAGTCGCTCAGGCTTTTCCTGTCATCCGCAGTCAGATTTTTGTCATTCAAAAGAGCCTTTTTCTTCTCAATAACATTCCTTACGCGGCGAGCATCGCACAGATACTCGTCCGCCCATTCACAATAGTTCATTCAATTGTCCTTTCGATTCACATCATCTTGTCTTAAACGATAGTCGTATTCATTCTGAGTATGGGGCTACTCGAAAGTATGGAAGCGTAGCATCACCGCTTTCATACTTTCATTATACCAGATAACGCTTGATAAATCAATAGATTTTCGAATATTTGTTCTATTTATTTATCAAAAGAAAACGGCAGGAGTACTGCCGTATGCTTATTCATTATTGTTCTGTGTGTCATTCGACGCCGATTTAGCCTTTTTCGGCTTCTCCTTCGGCGGAAGATCGACCGCCTTTTTGGTGATATTCACATGATCATAGCACTGCTTGAAGGTGATCCTGCCCTCAAAATCCTTATGACATCTCAGACAACGAAAGTTCGCGCGGAAGGAGCGATTCTTCAAACGCCATTTAGAGCGGCGCAGCGCCCTTCTGCCGCAGGTCTCGCAGTTGAAATACATCTCACGGCGATTGACGTTGGGGTCTTTCAGGTCGCAGATATTGTAGTTCTTAAAGGTCACGCGGCGGTAAAAGTCGTCGTCACAGGTATAGAGATACTGCTTCAACAGCTCGGGATCGTACAGCGCCTTGAAGCAAAGAGCGGTGAGCTTTGCGTCGGTATAAGCGCGGTGCAGGTGCTCATCCTCAAAGGTGATACCAAGCATCTCGGCACAGGTGGACAGTCCGAGCTGGCGGGCTTTGTCGTTGTAGCCGATCGCTCGCTCACAGTACTTTTGCAGATTGACATAGTATTTGAGGAACGACAGCTTATCGTTGCCAAAGAAGTATTGATAATTCTCCATGAGAACTAAAATATCACTGTTGCTCCATGTCATCAACACGCCGTCGCCGAGGAACTTGCGGAAATGGGAGATCACGCGGGAGAAGGTGTTATTGCTCTCTTTGAGCTCGTCGATCGTGATATGGGTCAGCGCGCTCACGTGAGAATTGAGCTTCTTTGAGATCTGGGGCGTCACCAATTCGGAAAAGGTGTCGATAATATTCAGTTGTTCATCGCATTTAACAGCGCCGAACTCAATGATCTCGTTCACGAATTTGTGACGGTGCTTTGAGTAGGTGCCGTTAAATTCCAAATCCAAAATGATGTATTCCATAGTAGTTGATAGTAGTTTGATTAGCCGCTTGATTCGGCAGAGTTTGCAAGCCCGAAGGCAACCCTCCGCCGCGTTGCGGCACCTCTCCGGTGTATGGATTCTGTTACCCAAATCAAAGATTTGGACAGAATCTCACCTTAGGAAAGGGAGGCATGAAAGTGTGTAAAACAGAATTGGTGTCTCACTTATTGCGGAACTGGTGCTTCATGCGCAGTTCTTTGCTGAGGATCTCCTTGCGCATACGGATGCTGACGGGAGTGACCTCAACGAGCTCATCGTCCGCGATGAACTCGAGGCACTGCTCGAGAGAGAGCACGGACGGAGGAGTGAGCTTCAGCGCGTCGTCAGAGCCTGACGCGCGGGTATTGGTGATATGCTTCTTTTTACAGACGTTGACGGTGATATCCTCGTTCTTCGGGCAAGCGCCGACGATCATTCCCTCGTAGACTTCTACACCCGGACCGACAAAGAGTCTGCCGCGCTCCTGCGCCGCGTACAGACCGTAGGTGACGGTCTCGCCTGTCTCAAACGCGATAAGCGAACCCTGATGGCGGGTCACGATATCGCCCTTGTACGGCTCGTAGGAATCGAAAACGTGGTTCATGATACCGTTGCCGTTGGTGTCGGTCAGGAATTCGGGACGATAGCCCATCAAACCGCGGGACGGGATACGGAACTCGATGTGGGTCGAGCCGCCCTCGCGCGAGCCCATATTGATCAGCTCCGCTTTACGCGAACCGAGCTTCTCCATGACAGCGCCGACGTAGTTCTCGGGCACCTCGATCATCAAATATTCGATCGGCTCATGCAGAACGCCGTCGATCATCTTGGTGATGACCTGCGGACGGCTGACCTGGAATTCGTAGCCCTCTCTGCGCATGGTTTCAATCAGGATGGACAGATGAAGCTCACCTCTGCCGCTGACCTTGAAGGTATCGGCGGAATCGGTCTCTTCAACACGGAGCGCGACGTTGGTCTCAACTTCCTTAAAGAGTCTGTCGCGGATATTGCGGGAGGTGACATACTTGCCCTCTCTGCCCGCAAAGGGAGAGTTATTGACGATAAAGTTCATGGATACGGTCGGCTCGTCGATCTTGACAAACGGGAGCGGATCGACCTGATCGGGAGCGCAGAGGGTCTCGCCGATGTTGATGTCAGCGATACCCGATACGCATACGATGTCGCCCATCTCGGCTTCTTCGCACTCGACGCGCTTCAAGCCATCGAACTCATAGAGCTTGCTGACCTTGACATTCGTGGTGCTGCCGTCCTGATGGCACAGTACCGCCTGCTGGCCTGACTTCACTCTGCCGCGCTCGACTCTGCCGATACCGATACGACCGACATACTCGTCCGCTTCGATATTGGACACGAGCAGCTGCAGCGGCGCGTCGATCTCGCCGTCGGGAGCGGGGATCTCACGAATGATCGCTTCAAACAGCGGCTTCATATCGGGAGTCATTTCGTAAGGATCAAGCGAGGATACACCCTCACGCGCGGAGGCGTAAACGACAGGGAATTCGAGCTGATCGTCATCAGCGCCGAGTTCGATAAAGAGATCGAGCACCTCGTCGATGACCTCTTCGGGACGCGCGCCGTCACGGTCAATCTTATTGACGACGACCAGCGGCTTTTTGCCGAGTCCCAATGCCTTTTTCAAAACGAACCTTGTCTGCGGC
>CADAUE010000149.1 GCA_902790985.1 uncultured Ruminococcus sp. | reverse complement strand
ATACCTCAAGTTAAATGAACAATTATCAGTGGACAGAGAACAGTTGTCGGTGGGCTCTGCCCACACCCGTTTTGGATAATTATTGCTGATCACTGACCGCAAAATAAGAAAGGGCGGTTTTGAACCGCCCCAAAAGTCAATTACTGCTCGACAGGATAAACGCTGGCGCGCTTTCTGTCCTTGCCCATACGCTCAAAGCGTACTACGCCGTCAACCTTAGCGAAGAGAGAATCATCGGAACCGCGGCCAACATTGTTACCGGGGTGGATGTGAGTACCTCTCTGCTTAACGAGAATGTTACCGGCTAATACGAACTGACCGTCAGCGCGCTTGACGCCGAGGCGCTTAGACTCGCTGTCACGACCGTTCTTAGTTGAACCCATACCTTTTTTATGAGCGAACAACTGCAGATTTATTTTAAGCATTACCTTACACCTCCGAATGTTTTACTTTAAGATACTTTGGATAGTCCTGAGCGATCTCACTCAGATGAAGCCTCAAGCCGTCGAAAAGAACACGGCATGTCTTGGCTTCTTGTTCAGTCTTAACTTTCAGGTACATATTGCCATCTTTATTCAATAGGATAGGCTTCAAACCGATCACATCGGTAACGGTGTTAGCCGTCATATACGCGGCGCTGGATACAGCGGCGCATAAAACCTCGGGACCCTCGGGATTCATATCCGAATGACCCATGATGTGAAAACCATAAATAGGATCAGTACCGAAAAATTCGACCTTGATCATCAGGCGTTGATTGCCTTGATCTCAACCTTAGTGTAAGGCTGACGGTGACCCATCTTTCTCTTTTCACCCTTCTTGGGCTTGTAGGTGGATACATAGATCTTCTTAGCCTTATCGGTCTTGATGACCTCAGCTGTAACCTTTGCGCCGTCAACATAAGGTGTGCCGGCCTTGATACCGTCATCGGTAGATACAGCAACAACGTCAAACTCTACGGTAGCGCCGTTCTCTGCGTCGAGCTTCTCGACAAAGATAACGTCACCGTTCTGGACCTTGTACTGCTTACCGCCGGTCTCGATAACTGCGAACATTTTATCATTCCTTTTACTTAGACTCGCTACTCCCGGGTGGCGCCGAACTCGCTTATATCAATAGTATAAGCCATTTTACGCGCACTTAACAAACCCACAGTATGCGGCTTATATACTATATCATAAAGGTATTTGCTTGTCAAGAAAAAGTTTCAGCCTCCCTTTGGTAAAGGGAGGTGCTGAGTTTACGAAGCGGAGGGATTGTAGAATTGACCGAGCGTAAGCGAGAAACTATTTAATCAGTTGGTCGCTCCGCTCTATTGATACAATCCCTCAGTCGCCTTACGGCGACAGCTCCGCCTCTGCATGGATTCTGTAACCCAAATCGAAGATTTGGACAGAATCTCACCTTTCCCAAAGGGAGCCTTATTTATTCTGGATACGATACGCCTTTAACGTATTCTGCATCAGCATGGCGATCGTCATGGGGCCTACGCCGCCGGGCACGGGAGTGATATAGGAACATTTTTCTTTTACAGAATCAAAATCCACATCACCGCAGAGCTTGCCGTTCTCATCACGGTTCATACCGACGTCGATCACCACAGCGCCGTCTTTGACCATATCGGCGGTGACAAACTTCGCTCTGCCGACAGCGGCAACGAGGATATCCGCCTGTTTGGTGATCTCAGCGAGATTTTTGGTGCGGCTGTGGGTGATCGTCACGGTACCGTTCTCATGCAGCAGGAGCATGGACATCGGCTTGCCGACGATATTGCTGCGACCGATCACGACGCAGTTCTTGCCCTCTACAGCGATATCATAATAATGGAGCATTTCCATCACGCCCGCGGGAGTACAGGGCAGGAAATCATAGTCGCCGATCATGATCTTGCCGACGTTATAGGACGAGAACGCGTCCACGTCCTTTTCGACGGAGATCGCGGCGATGACCGCCTTATCGTCTATATGCTTCGGCACAGGCAGCTGACACAGGATCCCGTTGACGTCATCCCTGTCGTTCAGCTCTTTGATCAGCGAGATCAGCTCCTCCTGCGTCGTTTCGGCAGGCAGGGCATATTCGAGCGAGCGGAAGCCGACGTATTCGCAGGCTTTCTTCTTATTATTCACATACACGCGTGACGCGGGATCGTCGCCGACGATGATCACGGCGAGGGTGATCTCTTTGCCGTCCTTATTCAACTGCGCGACCTCGTCGCGGATCCTGTCCTTTACGCTTTGCGATACCAATTTTCCGTCGATCAGCTGATACATATTTATCCCCTTTTCTTTGACTTTTTATATGATTTCGTAAACGTTCTGCCCTTCATACCGTCATTCTTCTTGCGGTTCACGATCAAAAGGATGATACCGACAAGCACCAATACAGCGGACAACGCCTGTGATACGCGGATATCGCAGCCGAACAATTGAAACGGCAGATACAGGCTGTCGGTACGCAAGCCCTCCACGATCACACGTTCCGCGCCGTACCAGACGAGGTACAGATAAAACACTTGTCCGTGATACTTCTGGAATTTACGGTTGAAGATGAACAGGAACAAAAATCCCAGTGCGCACCAAACAGACTCATACAGAAAGCAGGGGTGTACCCCTACCCCGCCGGTATTCTCGCTCACCATGCGAAAGACGTTATCGGTAGGCGTGCCGAAGGCTTCCTGGTTGAAAAAATTGCCCCATCGACCGATCGCCTGTCCGATCAAGAACGAGGTCATCGTGATGTCGAGGATGGGCAAAAACCGCATCTTGCGGATCTTCGCCATGATCAGTCCGCCTGCCAGCGCGCCGATGATCGCTCCGTAGATCGCGATACCTCCGTCACGGATATCGATGATCTCGCCGGGATGCGCCGAGAAATAGTCCCATTTGAAGATGACGTAGTACGCGCGCGCGCCGATGATCGAAGTGATGATACCGACGATCACACAGTCGATCAGCTTGCTGCGTTCAACATCATAGCGGTGAGCGTTGCAGTAGGCGTAAAGCACCGCGAGAAGCAGACCGGTCGCGATCAAAATACCGTACCAGTAAACGTTGAAAGATCCGATGGAAAAGGCAACACGGTTGATCGGAAGATCGTTGATGCCTAACCCCGGAAAAGAAACATGAAACATAGTTACCTCACAGGATTTGATAAAACATTATCATAGTAGCATATCCGCGGTAAAAAGTCAATTTTCACCCTATGCTCCATTTTTAAAAAAAGTCAATCTTTTCAAAAAACAAATGCTTTTCAAAAAATAGATATTGACAAGCCGGAAAAATAATGCTATAATTCGACTGTTCGAAATGCGAGTGTGCTGGAATAGGCAGACAGGCACGTTTGAGGGGCGTGTGTCTTTGACGTACGGGTTCAAGTCCCGTCACTCGCACCATTTTGAGGCAGTT
>CADAUE010000148.1 GCA_902790985.1 uncultured Ruminococcus sp. | reverse complement strand
AGCCGCGAGGGATACGGTACATCCAACATTGCAAAATACTGGCGTATCCGTTCCGGAATCGAGCAGAAAACCAACTCGCTGACGACCGAGATCAATCTTGCTCTAGCCCTTAAAAGCTGTGACAAGGTCGATAACGTTGATTTCGAGACCGTATGGGCGCAAGACCATACTGAGGCGGAACGCTCGGGCAACAGCACTGAAAACTATATTGCTTGGGTCAACGCTTGCACGAAAGGATAAATTGATAATGAAAATAAAGAGAATACTATCAGGCTTGTTGTGCTGCGCTGTCTTTCTTTCAATACTGACAGCCTGCTCCAACAATAACAGTGAACCTGCAAAAAGCACCCTTGACGAAAAAGCGGAGCTGATGCACGATTTCGTTGTCAGAGCGCCGAAGAAAACAACGGAGCTGACAGCGACTTTTGTCAACACAGGTAGCGGTAAAACCACTGACGTTGTGATGGAAAAAGACAGCGAGGATGACAGCTGTACCGTATTCCGCTGTGAAGCGGACGTTAACCTCTACAACATGGTGCACGTGACCTATCAAGATGAATCGAGCATGGACGTCGCATTCAACAGCTTTGTCAGCGGATGGAATTATACCGGCAAGGATTTTCTGCCGTATACACAAGGCAAAGAGCCTGTCTATGATCCGAAGTTCGAGACAAAGAAATTTCAGTTTGACGGGCGCGATAAGCTCGTCTATATCTGGACGCCGGAGGATTACGACGAAAAGTCGGCTGAGAAATACTCCGTCATCTATCTGTTTGACGGTCAAAGCGTGCTCGCGACAGGCAAAGACCGCGGCATGGATAATGATACGGTGTGCTGGAATGTTGCCGAGCATATCGAGAGCATGATGGCGACAACCGAGCATAAAGCGATCGTCGTCGGTATCGAGAATAATGACGTCTACCGATGGGATGAGCTGGTTCCCGATCTCGGTGAGATCAATATGGAAGAATCCCCCGAAAACGCTAAAGAGGAGGATCTGACGAAAAAGCGCGGCACTGCCTTTGCGGATTTTGTGATCGATACCGTCATGCCGTATGTGAATGACAATTATCATGTTTATACCGACGCAAAGCACACGGCGCTGGCAGGCGCGTCCTTGGGCGGTCTCGAGACCTTTTATACCGTTCTGTCCCATCCCGACAAGTTCGGCACGGGCGGTGTGATGTCGGCAACCTTTGATATGTTTGCCGATCAAGAATGGTCGGCATTTCTAAAGGATAAAATGAAGATGAAGAACGCGCCGTTTCTGTATTTCTATGCCGGAAGATATAACGGCGACAACGGCGACGTATCTACACCCATCTATAACAAGCTGATCGAGGACGGTTACGCGAAGGATAAGCTCATATTCAGCAAAAACGAATCCGGAGAACACCTGATCGAATACTGGAGGAATATCTTTCCCGAGTTTTTAGAAGCGGTCTTCACACAGAATGTCTCCGCGCTCAAATTAGCCGTTCCCGTTGAGTATGAGGATAAAAGCGATCCTCTGGAAAAGCTCCTCGAAGATCTGGAACTTGATCCCAATGACATCAAGCCCGGTTATATCTACTATGACAACAGCGAAACACAGTGGGATAAGGTATACGCCTACTGGTGGGGCGGAATGGCGTTCAACAGCTTTACCAAAGAGCCCTATTATTTTGCCGAGTGGCCGGGATTTCCAATGGAACAGATCGGAGATACCGACATCTATCGCGTCAAAGCCCCGTGGGGCAATCAGGGGATCATCTTTGACTCAGGCGTAACCGACAGAGAGGTCGCCGAGGGTAAGCCGGCGTTCCAGACGACCGATATCCGGTATAACAACGATCTGATCGGGAAGCTATACAAGATCGATCTGTCGGTCGAACCGAAAGCCGACCCCGGCAACATGAAGTCAAAGCTGAGATATTCCGCCGGAAGCTGGTCTGACTATTCACCGGAACAATAACGTCAACGATCCTTTATAGCAAAGTATACAAAAAGGAGAACGACATGAAACAAGCAGTCGCTTTGATATTGATGCTGGTAGTTTTACTATCCGCGACTTCCTGCTCAGTTTCACCTAAGACTGAACAAGCCGAAAAACCCACTGTCGTGAAGACAGACGCTGAGCTTGCTGCAACCATCGACAACAAGCTCGCGGACATCAAGTATGACGGAGTCATCTATCTTGTACATAACGATAACGTTGTATATCAAAGAGCGACGGGCACGGATGCGAACGGCGATCCTTTGGCGATCAATACATCCATGTATATCGGCTCTGTCTCCAAACAGTTCTGCGCCGCCGCTATCATGATACTGCGCGATCAAGGCAAGCTCAGCGTTGACGATACGATCGACAAATACTTTCCCGAGTACAGCAAAGGCAAAGATATCACGATCAAGCACCTGCTGACGATGCGTTCGGGTATCCGCGATACGGTGGGCGAAGGCTTTGCGAATACACTGCCTTACGGGAACACGGAGAAAGAGAACACCGCTTTGATCAAGGAGTGGATCTTCGGTGAGTCTCTGTTATTTGAACCCGATACCGCGTTCCGTTATTCCAACTCCAACTATATCCTGCTCGCGGACATCGTGGAACAGGCCTCCGGTCAGTATTATAACGACTTCCTGCGCGAATACATTTTTGATCCGCTTGATATGAAGCATACCGGCTTGATTACCGAGGTCCCGGATTCTCCCGCGTGGGCAGAGAATCTGATCGCCGATGACGATGTAGAGGAGGTCAAGATCAAGGGCGTTGCAAAGGGCGCGGGAGATATCGTTTCCAACGCTCCCGATATGGTCAAGTGGATGGAGGGCTTATCCGGCGGCAAGATCGTCAGCGCGGAGACCCTGCGCGAGATGACAACGGATCATTCACCCGATTACGGCGAAAAATACGGCTACGGGCTGACGCAGATGTTTTCGGGAGGCGCGGGGCATTTAGGTGCTATTTCTGACTATTCCTCTGAGGAGTACTTCAATACTGAACAGGGATATTGCTTTTTCTGCGACAGCAACGGAAGTGATCCGGGAGGTATGGCATGGATGTTGCTCGGTGAGTTCCTATCTGATGACGGTCAATAATAATATTGAAAGACTAAGACAAAAAGGACGGAGCCGTAAACACCGCCCAAAATGTCGGTACCACTAATTCTCGTTATATCGGCTTGCCGATATTATCATTGGATGTCAGATTCGCCAGCCATCTTTGGATATAGGTCGCGTCTATGATCGTGATGACGCCGTCACCGTCGGTGTCGGCAACCGTTTCATTTAAGGTAAACGGAATCGGTACACCTGCAATATGGCGCTGTATATATGTTGCATCAACGATCATCACATCGCCGCTGCCGTCCACGTCGCCGAGAAGTGATGCGGAGGAGATCACAACAGCCTTTCCGAAAATATCTCCGGAAACAACGCTGACGCCTTCACCCATAA
>CADAUE010000147.1 GCA_902790985.1 uncultured Ruminococcus sp. | reverse complement strand
AAGGTATGTGATTACCGATGAAATTTTCATTTTCTACCAAGGGCTGGCATGATATTTCTTTTGAAGAATTTTGTTCAGCCGCTGAGTACTTCAAATTCGAGGGCATCGAGCCCCATAACATCAATAATGCCGCGTTCAGTGAGAAGAGCGGGGTCTTTCAGGATTATTCGGCGGCGGCTACCATGCGCATGCTGTATGACCGCGATCTGACCCTGCCGTGTATCGACGTTATCAACGATATCGCGGACGAGGAGCAGTTCGACAACGCGATCGCCGAGATCGAGCGCTGTATGCGTATCGCCTCTAACCTCCATATCCCGAATATCCGCCTGCGCGCGGAGTTTCATGAGGATAAGGAGAAGGCGGTCAAGAACTCCAAGCACCTGATCGAGACCGTACTGCCCGACGCGGAGAAGGAGAAGATTTCTCTCTTGATCGAGACCCGCGGTCTGTATGCCGATACGGCGCTCTTGCGCGATACGCTCGAGTATTTCGCGTCCGACTATGTCGCGGCGCTGTGGAATATGTCCGCCGCTTACTTCACTGTCGGCGAAAGCCCCGCCAAGATCATTTCGAACCTCGGCGCGTATGTCCGCCATGTCCACCTCAACGACGGCGTCAAGACCGCCGACGGGATCGAATACCGTCTGGTCGGCGAGGGCGATCTGCCGATCAAAGAGACCATGAAAGCCCTGCGCTCCGTCAACTACGACGGTTATATCTCCCTTGTCTGGGATCCCAGATGGTGTCCGGAGCTGGACGATATGGATATCATCTTCGCCCAGTTCATCAGCTATATGAAGCAGTTCGCGGATACCTCAAAGAACGAATCCGCGCTCTACTGGAACAACCGTCACACCGGCAGATTCGTCTGGAAGAAAGAGACCTTGATCGACGCGACTTTCTCCGGCGTCCTCGATAGGATGGTAGAAGAATTCCCCGATCAGCTGGCGTTCAAATATACCTCTCTCGACTATACCCGCACCTACAGCGAGTTCCGCGACGACGTTGACGAATTCGCGCGCGTGCTGATCGCTTTGGGCGTGAAAGCCGGCTCTCACGTCGCTGTCTGGGCGAGTAACGTGCCCCAGTGGTATATCTCCTTCTGGGCGACCGTCAAGCTCGGCGCGGTGCTGGTCACCGTGAACACCGCCTATAAGATCCACGAGGCGGAGTACCTCCTCAAACAGAGCGACACCCATACGCTCATCATCACACAGGGCGCGAAGGACACCAGCTACGGCGAGATCATCGCGCGTCTGTGTCCGGAGCTTGAGAACGTCAAAGAGGGAGAACAGCTCCACGCTAAGCGCCTGCCGTTCCTTAGGAACGTCATCACCGTCGGCTTTGAGCAGAAGGGTTGTCTGACATGGGAAAAGGCGCTCGGATATGCCACCAAGACCCCGAAAAGCGAGGTTTACCGGATGGCATCTATGGTCGACAAGGACGACGTCTGCAACATGCAGTACACCTCCGGTACCACCGGCTTCCCCAAGGGCGTTATGCTGACCCACTACAATATCGTCAACAACGGCAAAAATATCGGCGATCGCATGGATCTGTCCACCGAGGATCGCATGATGATCCAGGTGCCGATGTTCCACTGCTTCGGCATGGTGCTGGCGATGACTGCCTCCATGACTCACGGCGCGACCGTTCTGCCGCTCCCGTATTTCAGCCCCAAGCCCGCTCTCGCGTGCATCAACAACGAGCATATCACCGCCTTCCACGGCGTTCCGACGATGTTTATCTCCCTGCTGGAGCATCCCGATTTCCCGAAAACCGACTTCTCCTATATGCGCACGGGCATCATGGCGGGTTCTCCCTGTCCGATCGACAAAATGCGCGAGGTCGTCGATAAAATGCATATGACCGAGATCACCATCGTCTACGGTCAGACGGAGGCTTCCCCGGGCTGCACCATGAGCTCGACCGAGGACTCTATCGAGGTGCGCGTCAACACGGTCGGCAAAGAGCTGCCGGAGATCGAGTGCAAGATCGTTGATCCCGAGACGGGGGAGGAGTGTCCTCCGAACGTCAACGGCGAATTCCTCGCCCGCGGCTACAATATCATGAAGGGCTATTATAAGATGCCCAAGGAGACCGCCGAAGCCATCGACAAGGACGGCTGGCTCCATACGGGCGACCTTGCCTGCAAGACCGAGGACGGTTACTATAAGATCACCGGACGACTCAAGGACATGATCATCCGCGGCGGTGAGAACATCTACCCCAAGGAGATCGAAGAGTTCATCTATACCAACCCCAAGGTCTCCGATGTACAGGTCATCGGCGTTCCCGATGAAAACTACGGCGAAGAGATCATGGCGTGTATCATCCTCAAAGAGGGCGAGACCATGACCGAGCAGGAGATGAAGGACTTCATCGCGGCGAGCATGGCGCGTCATAAGGTACCGCGCTACATCGACTTTGTCGACAGCTTCCCGATGAACGCCGCCGGTAAGATCCTCAAGTATAAAATGCGCGAGGACGCTGTCGAGAAGCTCGGACTGCAAAAAGCGAACAGTGTGGTGACCGCCTGATGAGAAACGGATTTCAGATCATCGACTCCCACTGTCATATCTATCCCGAGAAGATCGCCGCCAAGGCGGTCGCTGGGACAGATACCTTTTACGGCACCACCGCCAAGTGTGACGGTACGGCGGGCAGTCTGTTAACGATCAACGAGGAATGCGGGATAGACCATTCGTTGGTGCAAAGCGTTGCGACCACCCCGAAGCAGGTGAATTCTATCAACAACTTCATCGCCGAGACGGTCGCGAGTTCCGACGGTCGCTTGACGGGACTTGGCACGCTGCATCCCGACAGCGGGGATCAACGCGCCGATGTACAGCATTTGGTGGATCTGGGGCTGAAAGGCGTCAAGCTCCATCCCGATATCCAGCAGTTCAAGATCGACGACTACCGCTGCTTGAAGATCTATGAGCTGTGCGAGGAGTACGGTCTTCCGATCCTCATGCATACCGGTGATAAGCGGTATGATTACTCTAACACCAACCGCTTGATCCCGATTCTGGAGACTTATACCGATTTGACGATCATCGGCGCGCATATGGGCGGATGGTCGCTCTGGGATGAAGCGAGCAAGGAGCTTTGCGGGATCAAGAATCTCTATGTCGATTGCTCGTCCACGATGTACTGGGTGCCTCTCGAAAAGACAGCCGAGATCATCCGTCGTTACGGCGCGGACAGAGTGCTGTTCGGTACGGATTACCCGATGTGGGATCCGCGCACGGAGGTCGATCTGTTCTTCCGACTGGGACTTTCCGACGACGAAATGAGACTGATCCTCAGCGAAAACGTCAAGAAGCTTTACAAATTGGATAGATAAGTACAGGGGCTGTCGCACTAAGACATCCCAAAAAACTAGACCGGGCAGCCCGAAAGGGTTGCCCGGTCAGCGCTTTCATAGTATAATTTAATTGCAGTAAAAC
>CADAUE010000146.1 GCA_902790985.1 uncultured Ruminococcus sp. | reverse complement strand
GACCGCTTCGACCTTTCTGGTCGCCCAGTACCTCGGCGGTACCCAGTTCATGATCGGTGACGTCATCGAGCGTGTGTTCCAGAGCGATCATCACACCGGCTCGGCGATCGCTGTCGTGCTGATGGTGGTCATCCTCGGCTTCCTGGTCTTTATGAACCGATTCGGAGATAAGGAGGCGGTGAACTGATGAAAAAGCTGGGCTCCAAGATCTATTTTATCATCATCATGGCGTTTCTCTACCTGCCGATCATCTATCTAATCGCCTACTCTTTCAATAACGGCAAGACCTCTGTCTGGAAGGGCTTTACCCTCAAATGGTATGAGGCGCTCTTTAACGACGCTCAGATCATGGGCAGTCTGTATAATACGCTGATCATCGCGATCCTCGCCTCGGTCATCTCGACTGTTCTCGGCACGCTTGCGGCGATCGGTATCTATAACTTCAAGGGCGGGATGCGTTCCGCTCTGCAGAATGTTTCCAACATCCCGATCATTAACCCCGAGATCGTCACGGGCGTATCGCTGATGCTCCTGTTCACCTTCGCGGGCGTGATGATGGGCTTTGAGATGGGCTTTTGGACGGTGCTCCTGGCGCACATCGGCTTTTGTGCGCCGTATGTCATCCTCAACGTCACGCCCCGTATTCGTCAGATGGACTCGTCGCTCTATGAGGCAGCGCTCGACCTGGGGTGTTCGCCGGTACAGGCGTTCTTCAAGGTCGTGTTCCACGAGCTGTTGCCGGGTATTTTGTCCGGCTTCCTTATCAGCTTTACCTACTCGCTGGACGACTTCGTCATCACCTACTTTACGCGCGGCTCGCGGTTCCAGACCCTGCCGGTCCAGATCTACACCATGACCCACCAGCGTATCAATCCCAAGGCGAACGCTCTTTCGGCGATCATGTTCGTGGTCGTCATGGCGATCCTGCTGATCTACAACTTTGTGTCTATGCGCAAAAGTAAGGAGGCGGCACGATGAAAAGGATCCTTTCACTGATCGTCGCTCTATTGATGATCGGCTCTCTGATCGTTCTTTCCGCGTGTTCCTCAAACAGCGCTGACGCTGAGGACGGAGAAGATGAGGAAGAAAACAGCTCCGCCGTCGGCGGTTATCAAGGCGAGGTCAATGTCTACAACTGGGGCGAATATATCTCTCCCGGTGACGACGGCGCGATGGACGTAATCGACGAATTCGAGAAGAAGTACAACATCAAGGTGAATTACACCAACTTTGAGACGAACGAGGAGCTGTATAACGTTCTGACCAACTCCAACTCCACCTATGATGTGATCTTCCCCTCCGACTACATGGTTTCCCGACTGCGTGAGGAGGGAATGCTCGCAAAGCTCGATTTTGACAACATCCCGAACTATAAGTATATCGACGAGCGATTCAAGAATATGGCATATGACCCCGACAACGAGTACAGCGTGCCGTATTCGTGGAACTTTGTCGCGATCGGCTACAACACCGAAATGATCGAGGAAGGCTCGATCACGGGATTTAAAGACCTGTGGGATCCGCAGTATAAGGACACGGGTATCTTGATGTTCAACAACTCCCGCGACGCGATGGCGATCGCGATGCAGCTGTGCGATCCTCCGATCGACCCCGGTGCGACGAGCTTTACCCGCGAGGATATCGACCGCGCGACAGACAAGTTGATCGAGCAGAAATCCGTACTGAAAAAGTATGTGATGGATCAGGTCTTTGCCGAGATGGAGGGCAATCAGAGCGGTCTGTGCACCTACTATGCCGGCGATATCTGGACGATGATGGAAAACAACGAGAACCTTGACTACTGCTTGCCGGAGGAAGGCTCGAACCTCTTCAACGACGCGATGTGCATCCCGGCAAACTGCAAGAACAAGGAGAACGCGGAGCTGTTCATCAACTTCATGTGCGAGCCGGAGGTTGCAGCGGCAAACTCGGAATATATTACCTACGGTACGCCGAACGCCGCCGCACTGGAGCTGATCGACGAAGAAATGCTGTCAAGCGAGCTGCTCAATCCTCCCGACGAGTACCTCGACAAGTGCTATACCTTCTCGAACCTTGATGACGACATCTACAGCTACATGCAGAAGCGTTTTGTGGAGGCGTGCTCTTCGTCCGCGGAGGTCAGCTCTGTCGAGAAAAAGGCGACGAATCCGGCTGCTGTTTGGGCGGTCGGCGCGATCCTGCTGATCGTTATCGTGATGACGGTGGTCATCATCGTGCTGGATATCCGGCGCGCGGTGAAGAATCGCGGTCGTATCAACAAAATTTAACTTTGCAAGGCGTCTCGGCAGAGGCGCCTTTTTGCAATTGGACAAATTGCTTTGCATATGTTACAATATACAGCACATACCAATGCGGGGAGTGATATGATGAACCTGATCGAATATATCGAAGAACACGGCAGCGTCAGCTTTCGGGACGAGGGGCTCAACGAAGTCGATAACCTCGTTTTTTCGGAGCTTTCGTATGTCGCGATGGACGAGATCGTCGGTCCCGACACCGGCCGCGCGATGACGGTCGCCCAGATGGGCGAGGAGTATATCAAGAAAACCGCCGGCGAGGAGCGGCCTGTTTTCAACGATCCTCTGCCTGTTCTGGAAAAAGCGATGGAAGCCCCGCGTTTTAAAAACGTGATGTGCTGTTTTTATCGGAGCGTTATCGACGAAGAACAGCATATGCAGTTCGCGGCGGTGACCTTCCTTTACCGCAGTGATGAAGCATACGTCGCTTTTCGAGGTACAGACGACACCATCGTGGGCTGGAGAGAGGATTTCAACCTCAGTTTTATGGATGAGACCCCCGGACAGCGGCTGGCGGTGGAATATCTCGAGAATGTTGCCCGCCAGACCAACGGTCGGCTGATCGTCGGCGGTCACAGCAAGGGCGGCAACTTTGCCGTGTACGCCTCGGCTTTCTGCGACAGCGAGATCCGCGACACCCGTATCGACAGGATCTACTCCAACGACGGCCCGGGATTTCGAAAAGAGATCACCAAGCGCGAGGGGTACATCGCCGTGCGCGACAGGATCGTCAAGTTCATTCCCGACCAGTCGATCGTCGGCGTCCTGTTGGCGGACTCTGAGGAACGTCGTTATATCAAGAGCAGCGCGAAGGGCTTTTCTCAGCACGACCCGATGACATGGTGTATCGCGGGAACGCGGTTTGAAGAAGCAGACGCGCGTTCGCCGTTGAGCAGCTTTGTCGAAGATACGCTGAGCAAGTGGCTGGGCAATCAAGAGGATGACAAACGGCGCACGCTGGTCGACACGTTCTTTGACTCTACGATGGCTTCGGGCGCGCAGACTGCCGGAGAGCTGAACAAAAAGAAGCTCGAGTCGTATAAGTCCTTTACCAAGGCGATGTCCGAGGTGGATGACGAGAGCAAGAGCAGTATCCAGCAGATGCTCAAGGATCTGGTCGCGACAGGGCTGGACGTCATCTGGGGCAAGAAGGACGATCAATCCGACAAGGATGACGAAAAGAATGATAAAAAGTAAGAAAAGGGGCTGTCGCAAAACGAGAAGTTTTGCGGCAGCCTTAGCTTTCGATAACAAATAGTATTTATAAGCTGTTTATACTCAGCATAGAATCGCA
>CADAUE010000145.1 GCA_902790985.1 uncultured Ruminococcus sp. | reverse complement strand
AGGCGGATGTTCGGGATATGGAGGTTAGAGGCGATGCGCATACAGCGCTCGATCTCGGCGATCGCGTTGTCGAACTGCTCCTCGTCCGCGATATCGTTGATGACGTCGATGCACGGCAGGCTCAGATTGCGGTCATAGAGCATACGGAGCGTTGCCGCCGCGGAATAGTCATGGAAAACGCCGCTTTTCTCGGAAAACGCCTCGTTGTTGATATTATGAGGCTCAATGCCCTCGAATTTGAAATACTCGGCGGCTGAACAAAATTCTTCAAAAGAAATATCATGCCAGCCCTTGGTGGAAAAGGAAAATTTCATCGGTGGTTTTCAACCTTTCTGTTTCACGAACTCTATCTATCAAAAATTATATGAGTGATCTGTATGAGGCATCAGAAAAAGGCACGAGCGCCTTATTCCTCCTCGTAAACGATCTTGTTGACGGCGTTGATGTAAGCGCGGACGGACGCGCCGATGATATCCGTGGACAGTCCCGTACCGGAATAGATCTTGCCGCCGACGCGCAGTCTGACCAGTGCGTTGCCCATCGCTTCTTTCTCCTGCGTCACGGTTTGGATGGAGAAATCGTCCAGCTCAAAGCGTCTGCCGATGATCTGCTCGATCGCGTGGAAAGCCGCGTCGATGGGGCCGTCGCCGATGGCGATCCCCTGCACGGTCCTGCCGTCACGGTTCAGCGAGATCTGCGCGGAGGAGCTGATCTTGTTGCCGCTGTTGATAACGTAATTCTCAATGGCATAAGTCGCGGGGACCTGCAGAGCGGATGACGCGACGATCGCGTCCAGCTCCTTGATGCCGACAGGCTTCTTGCGCGCGATACGGCGAAATTCTTCATATACCTTCTTGATATCCTCGTCAGAGAGGTCGTAGCCGATCTTCTCGACATGCTCGCGAACGGTATCCACGGTGTCGTTGAGCTGTAAGCGGATCCCCTCGTCGACGATCTCACGCGCGTTGACGCTCGTAGTCTTGCCGTTGATGATCCACTCGATCTGGTCGATCGCTCTGTGCAGCTCGGTAGTGCGGATATCGGCAGTATAACCGTAATTCTCGCGGATGTCCTTCATCAGCATACCGAAGGATCTTAACGGAGTAGCTTCGCCGCCGATCGAGGTCTTGACGCAGGCGGCGCCGTTCTTCACCGCTAAGATAGAAGCCGCGGTCGCCACGCCGTTTTTATCGTTGCACATCACGCCGACGGGTACCTCTACCCCCTCGCTCATCTCCTTGACAAAAGCCGCGAAGTCATCGGGCAACAGGATCGCCGCGTCGTCGCACAGAGTCACACAGGTCGCGCCGGCTTTGACGGCGGTCGCGATGGCTTCTTTGAGGAAATCCTTTTCGGCGCGGGTCGCGTCTACGGCGGTGAACTCGACGTCATCACATACCGACTTTGCCTTCTCAACCATGGCGCTGACATAGGCGCACATCTTATCCTGCTTTTTATGCAGCGTATACTCCATGATCGAAGCGGTCATCGGAAGCTCCACACGGATACGGGGACGGGCGGTGTTAGATAGCGCGTCAGCCGCCAGATCGATCGCCGCGGGCGACGAGCTGACAGCAACGGAAATCACGCTGTTTCTGACAAAAGAAGCCGCGGTACGGACCAACAGCGTATCCGCTCTCGCGCTGCCGATCTCGGGCAGCTCGATCGCGTCGACGCCCAGCTTCTCCAGCTTTCTCATGATCTCAAGCTTCTGCTTGAAGGATAAGGTCGATTTCGGATCCGATAAGGTCGTGTCGGCAATCTTGATGTGGTTCATAATACTACCTCGTTTCTGAATAATGAACGTGAAAAATGAACTCAATAGGAATCGGGTGCGAGCATCGCCCGCCATTCACCGTTCACTGTTCACCATTCACCAAATAATAAGTCCCCGAGGTCATTGACCTCAGGGACGAAGTTACTTCGCGGTACCACCCTGCTTACCGTATCGCTACGGTCACTCTAAGGCTCTGACAAGCCCTCTGCCATGATAACGGGACAATCCGGAAACGCTTAGTGGATCCGATCGGTTGAGATCGCTACACCCGGCGGGTTCGCAATATCGATCGATATACGTTCGGCGTTTCTGCTCCGAAATGAGACTCGCCCATGCCGCCCTGCTGTCTCACACCGACCGACAGCTCTCTGAAAAGGTTGTTGCACACGCGATAATTTCATCAACGCATTTATGTGGTTATTTAACTGTAATGTACTATAGCACAATGATATTTTTTTGTCAAGCGCTTTAATGCGTGAAAATGTCGATTTGACTTTTAGCACAAAAAACAGCAGGGTCTCCCCTGCTGTTCTGTGAAAAACTTATTCGATCAGATCTCGACCGTCCAGCCGTACTTGTCCTCGATCTCACCCCACTGGATACCGGTCAAGGTATCATAGAGGTGCTGGGACAGCTTGCCGATCTCGTTGTTGTTGACGGTGTACCTGTGATTCTTGTACATCAGCTCGCCGATCGGAGAGATGACAGCAGCAGTGCCGCAGCCCCACGCCTCGTCGAGGGTGCCGTTCTTCATCGCGTCGGAGAGCTCCTCAACAGGCAGCAAGCGCTCGTTGATGTTGTAGCCCTCGTTCTTCAGAAGCTCGATGCAGGACTTGCGGGTGATACCGGGCAGGATGGAACCGGTCAGCTTGGGGGTGACGATCTCGTAGCCGATCTTGAACATTACGTTCATCGCGCCGACTTCCTCGATATACTTGCGCTCTACGCCGTCAAGCCACAGCACCTGGCTGTAACCCATCTGCTCCGCACGCTCACCGGCACGGTTGGAAGCGGCGTAGTTACCGCCGCACTTCGCGTAGCCTGTACCGCCGCGGACAGCGCGGACGTCCTCGTCCTCGATCATGATCTTGACGGGGTTCAAGCCCTCTTTGTAGTAAGAACCGACGGGAGAAGCGATGATGACCAGCTCCGCGTTGTGAACAGCGTGAACGCCTAAGCTCTCGTCGTTACCGAACATGAACGGACGCAGGTAGAGCGAAGTACCCTTATCGGACGGGGTCCAATCCTGCTCCAAACGGACGAACTCGAGCAAAGCCTGCATCGCGTCGTCCTCGGGCATCTGCGGCAGGCACAGACGCTCGGCGGAGTTGTTCATGCGGCGGATGTTCTCGATGGGTCTGAACAGCTGTACCTTGCCGTCTGCGCGGCGATACGCCTTTAAGCCCTCGAAGATCTCGGAGCCGTAGTGCAGTACGGTAGAAGCCGGATGGATGGAAAGGCGCTCGAAGGGCACGATACGCGGATCATGCCAGCCCTCTTCCTTGCTCCAGCTCCAGCGGAACATGTGATCGGTGAAGATCTTGCCGAAACCGAGTGCGGAAGAATCGGTAGGCTTCGCCTTCGGATTCGGGTTTAAGGTAACTTTGATATCCATAATAACATTCCTCCTACGTATGCCTCCCTTTGGTAAAGGGAGGTGGGCAATTTGCTTGCAAATTGGTCGGAGGGATTGCATATTTGACCGAGCGTCAGCGAGATACCATCATCATTCGGTTGGTCGCTTCGCTCATTTTGTACAATCCCTCACCCGCTTATGCGGGAGCTCCCTTTACCAAAGGGAGCCTGAAACTTATCCTTCAAACTCTGCGCCCAGTTGGATCGCTTTGAGGTTGACGTCCTTCATATCGGCATGGCGCGCGGAGATGACCTTGTCGAGAGCGGCTTTGATGCCGTCCTCTGTGTAATCGCCGGTCTCTTTGAGGAGCTTGCCGACGATGATCATGTTCGCGAGGTTGCCGAGCTTCTCGTCGGAAGCCATCCGGGTAGCCGGTACATAGTAGACGGTCACATCGTCACGCTCGACCTTGCGCTCGATAAGGGTGCTGTCGGCGATGATGATACCGCCCGGGACGACTGCCTTTTCGAATCTGTCTAAGGAAGGCAGGTTCATGGCGATCAAGATGTCGGGGTTCGAAACGATCGGAGAGCCGACGGGTGTATCGGACACGATAACGGAGCAGGAAGCGGTACCGCCGCGCATCTCGGGACCGTAGGACGGCAGCCAAGAAACCTGCTTATCCTCGATCAGACCTTTATAAGCGATGAACTTGCCGGCGAAAAGGATGCCTTGACCGCCGAAGCCGGAGAACAACATATTTTTCGTAGCCATTATTCTGCCTCCTTCTCTTCCGCGGAGCGATCCTTATACACGCCCAGAGGATAGTAGGGCAGCATATCGCTCTCGATCCACTCCAGCGCCTGCTTGGGGGTCATGCCCCAGTTGGTCGGACAGGAGGATACGACCTCGACAAGAGAGAAGCCCTTGCCGTCGATCTGGTTCTGAAAAGCCTTTTTGATCGCTTTCTTCGCGTTTCTGATATTCTTGACGTTGTTGACGGTAACGCGCTCGAGGTACTCGGGGCCTACCAGCTCAGAGAGCATCTCACAGACCTTGATCGGGTAGCCGCAAGCCTTGGGATCTCTGCCGTAGGGCGAGGTCTGGGTGACCTGGCCTACCAGAGAGGTCGGAGCCATCTGACCG
>CADAUE010000144.1 GCA_902790985.1 uncultured Ruminococcus sp. | reverse complement strand
GAGGGCGCAGGCAGGCTGGCGCCTGTCAAGACTGACAACGCAGTTATGCGGAATTCTCCGCAATAGATATTAAAGTGTTTTATTGCTACTTAGTATGAATTCACTTGCTTTTTGACACCTTGTGTGGTAACATAGTAACGTTAATGCTATAAAGGAGAGTTTTGGCTTTTGGCGGAAAAAGCGGCTGTTACTATGTGATATCCGTTCCGTCAAAACCATATAGATTTATGGGAGATCTCGGGCTGGGACAATATAAAACGATCAAAGATTTTGTGCAGTCTAAACTGCGTTCCTTTGATGAGAACGGTCATACGATGAAAACGCTTTTTTCCCTGATGTTCGGGGAGAAAGAGAACGTCATGTATGAGCGCAGCTCGGGCTACCGTATCGAAGCCTTTTCCTACGGCGAGGTAGAGGACAGGATCTTGAGGAGAGCGCGGACGCTGTCAAAGCTGCTCGGCGATATCGAGCGCGGCTCTGTCATCGGTCTTTCGATGGACAATTCCCTCGACTGGATCGAATGTTTTTGGTCGATCATCCTCTGCGGTTACAGTCCGCTGCTCATCAACCTGCGGCTGTCCCGGGAGATGGTAGAGCGCGCGATCGCGGACTGCTCAGCGAAAGCGGTCATCTCCGATCAGCGTATCTATTCGGTCAAGACGCTGATGCAGGACGCGATCGGCTACGCGGACGAACGTTTCTCTCTCGACACATTCGGCACAGAGATCCTTGTGATGTCCTCCGGCACCTCGCGACATGTCAAGCTTTGCGCGTATTCAGCTGAGGAGCTGTACCATCAGATCAAGGGCAGCTACGGGATCGTTACGGAATGTGACCTTATCAAGCGGCATTATAAAGACCGGTTGAAGCTGCTGACCTTTTTACCGTTTTACCATGTGTTCGGACTGCTGGCGGTCTATATCTGGTTCTCTTTCTTTTCGCGCACCTTTGTTGAGTTGAGGGATATGGCGCCCGATACGATCACCGGTACGGTGCGCCGCCATGAGGTGACCCATATCTTCGCGGTGCCGCTGTTCTGGGAAAAGGTCTATGAACAGGCGAAAAAGACGATCCGCCTGCGCGGGGACGCTACCGAGCAAAAATTCAACAAGGCGATGAAACTGCGCGAATCACTCGGAGATTCCGCTTTAGGGAATTTGTTTTCCAAGCTGGCATTCAAGGAGGTTCGGGAGAACCTCTTCGGTGAGAGCATCCGCTTTCTGATCACGGGCGGATCTTCGATCTCACCCGACGCGATGCGCTTTTTCAACGCCATCGGCTATCACCTCGCGGACGGCTACGGCATGTCGGAGATCGGTATCACCTCCGTGGAACTGAGCAAAAAGCCCTCGGTCCTCAACGCCTGCTTCATCGGCAAGCCGATGGACGGTGTGGAATATCGCATCAACTCCGACTCGGAGCTGGAGGTCAGCGGTAAAGCGCTGGCGCGCTATATCATCGAGGACGGTCAGCGCAGGATCATCAACGGCGGCTTCTTCCAAACGCACGATCTCGCCGTTTGTGAAAACGGAGATTATCGGATACTGGGACGCAGAGACGATCTGATCGTCGGCTGTTCCGGTGAGAATCTCAATCCGAATCTAATCGAACCGGAATTGCTCTTGCCCTATGTCAACGAGGTTTGTCTGATCGGCGCGCGTGAAGGCGATCGGATCGTTCCGACCCTGGTCGTGTCTGTTAACGCGTTTATTTCCGCCGAAAAGCTCGAACATCTGGACAGGGGTATGAAGGCGAAGCTCGAAGAAATGCATCTTCGATCCGAGATCGGAAGGATCCTCTACGTCAGCGATCGTCTGATCGTCGGCGAAGAGTTCAAGCTCAACCGTATCCGACTGCGCGAACAACTCGAGAGCGGCGGCTTCACGGAGATAGATCCCTTTACGGCGGCTGACACACTGGACGATAAGCTGGCGGCTCGTCTGAGGGAGTTTTTTGCCGAGGCGCTGAGCATGAAGGCTGAGGATATCCCCGATCATGCCGATTTCTTTCTTGATCTGGGCGGCACGTCGCTCGACTGGTTCGGAATGATCGGCGGTATTGAAAACGAGTTCTCGGTCAAGATCCCTGCGGAACAGAGCGCCGCATTGTCCACTGTCGCAAAGCTCCATCATTACTTATCTGAACAGCTCTAAGGTTATCTGATAGAATGTTTTACTGTTTATTTAATTGGTTTGTGAAAATCACCGGCTGGCCGGCGCAGTTCATCTGCTTTCGCAAAAAGATATATTACGAGGACAGATCGGTCCAGTCGCGGCATATCCGCGGCAAGGCAATCCTAATCTCGAACCACCTGTCGGTGTTCGACTATCCCGTCGCGATGTTCACCTTTTTCACGCGCACGCTGCGCTTCCAGATGTCGGAGCTGGTGATGGATAAGCCCGTACTGGGGCTGTTCTTACGTATGCTCGGCGGGATCTATGTGAACCGCAATACCCACGACTACGGCTTTATGGCTAAGTCGGAGAAGATCTTGTCCAAAGGCGGTCTTATCGGGATCTGTCCCGAGGGACGGTTGCCGAAAGAGGGAGAGACCCCGCCTCTCGAATTCAAGACCGGCGCCGCGTACCTCGCGTTGACGACCGATACGCCGATCATTCCGATGGTCACGGACGGATCGTATTTCAATTTCAAAAAGCGCGCGCATGTCATCATCGGCACGCCGATCATTCCGTTTGACGTTGCCGATCCCGAGCTGAGCGATAAAGAGAACATCGCGCTTTTGACCCGTGTCATGCGGGAGAAAATCATTGATTTAGGAAATAGATTGAATGAAAGAACAAAAGAAAAAGGCTAAGCTGTTTTCGACAAAATACTTATTTGTGGATTTTATCCGCGTGACCGGCGCGTTGCCGACGCTGCTGTGGTATCGTCCCAAATTCATCTACGAAAACAAAGCCGCCAAAAAGCGTATACGCGGCGGCGCGCTGCTGGTAGCGAATCATAACGGCTTTTATGATCCGATCTATCTGATGACAGCGATCTGGTACCGCCGCCATCGTTTCATCTGCAACAAGCAGTTTCTGGAGTCGAAGGCAGGATGGTTTTTGAAGCGGGTGCTCTGTATCCCGATCGATCCCGAGAATACGGGCTTTTCCACGATGCGGGAGATCAACGACCATCTGTCAAACGGCGAGATCGTTTCCATCTTTCCCGAGGGACATATCAACGACGGTTCCGGGGAGATGCGCAGCTTCAAAAGCGGTATGGCGCTGATGGCGATGCGCGCGAAGGTGCCGATCGTCCCTGTTTATATCAAGGAACATAAGCCGCGCTGCAGCCGCCTGCGCTTTGTAATCGGCGAGGCGGTGGACATCGACAAGCTCTGTGACGGTCGTCCGACGATGGCGGATATCGAAGCAGTCACGAGCTTGATCTTTCAAAAAGAATCTGAATTAAAGGAACTGGCGTTCAAACGCTGAGTTCCGATCATACGGAGGTAACATATGTCATTGACTACGAAGGAACCTTTCAGAAAATATGCCGATCCCGCACAGTTCGACCGTATCATCGACCGGGAGAGCGTGAGCGAAATGTGGAAGAGCTCTGTCGCTCTCTATCCCGACGTTGTCGCGATCGAGGATGACGGTAAGCGTTATACCTATGCGCAGATCGAGGCGGACGTCAGCAGATTCCGCTCTTTGATCAAGCAGGATGATAAAAAATCCCGCAT
>CADAUE010000143.1 GCA_902790985.1 uncultured Ruminococcus sp. | reverse complement strand
CACGTCAATCTAATTCTGCAATAACTCTGTAATCTGAATTACAGCAATGAAATTATGGAGGAAGTTAGCAAGGTTATTAAGGTCGTAAAGATTGCGCTTTAAAATGCCGCTGATGGTAGCACGAGGCTCATAGCGGTTTTTGTATAGCCTTGCAAGATTAAGCGCAATCTTACGCATGATGTTTAGATTCATCTGAACATTCGTGCTCCACACTTTGGTTTTATCCTCTTGGAAATGAACATCCAAAAGCCAGTGCATACTTTCTACAGTCCATTCCAATCTTGCGTGATGGAGCAACTCTTTAGGGCTTAGCTCACGACTGGAAATATAGTAATGCCATTCGCTGCTGGTTTTATCGTCTTTAGTGAATTCGGTGTGAATTGCACCGATTGTAGTTAAATTTTCCCATTGGTCTTTATTTGGCAGCCAGTCGATTTCAGTGGTAGTGTACGCTGTTCGTTTTTCGATTCTGCCGCCATTTTTCTCAGTTCGGCTGAATGAATCCAACTCTTCATTTTGAACGTACAATTCGATGTTTTCTTTGAGTAATGGATTGTTGTCTTTGACGGTAAAGATATAATCTCCATTCTCTTCAACTACCGCTTCAGCAGATTTCTTTTGACAGTGAAGTGCGTCGGCAACTATAATCGCTCCGCTGATGTTTAAAACTTTGATGAGTTCACGAAACACCTGAGGTTCTGATATCTTTGTTTCGCAGGGCATGGAGCCGAGAATCAGCTTGCTTTCGGAGATAACAGCGCTCAAAATGTGTACTCCCTGACCTTCTGCAACTCGCTTTTCTGTTGAACATATAGTTTTTCCGTCTATTGCTATTGTCCTGAGCTCATCGCCGTTTTGTACAACTGATTCTACCCATGCGATAAATACTTCCTGAAATCGCTCATACTTTATGCAGCCGATCAGATTATAAAACTGCGCTCGTGATGGTATCTTGTAGATATGAAATTCACGAAACATGAAATCTCTCACCGGTTCTGCCTGCACCCAGTCATAGATATCCGCTATACTTTGCAGATTACATAGCATTCCGCAGATCATGATTGTCAACGCGTCCGTTGCTCGATAGTAATATCCTTTGTGTTCTGTTTCTTTCTCTAGCACCGCCAGTTAATCTTTCTAATCCATCCATTTCTTACCACCCTTCTATGTTATACCATATTCGGGTTGTAATAGTATTTACATTTTTATGACAGAATTAGATTGACGTGATCTTCCTCATATTATGGAACGAATCTCATCCGCCCTCACGCCATGATAACTACTCGACTGCGATCATGATCACAGTACGCACCGAAACGACTTGCCCGACGTCCCGGAATGGAGGTTTTGGATATTGACATTTATCGGCATTATGACTATAATCAAATCAGCATAGAACGGCACTATCATATCAACAGAAGGAGAGCGCTATGAACGTTAAAAAAGAGATCATCGAAAAGGTTATCGACGAAACGACCGTAAAGGAAAAGATCGACGAAATTTTCAGCGAGATCGAAGAACAGGCAAAGGAAAAGCTGATCACGGAGCTGGAGGACGTAGCCCGTAAAAAGCTCGAACAGCAACTGGAAAAGAAAGCCGAATATCTCAAAGAAAAAGCCAAAAAACGTATGCGTCAGCAGCTGATCGCCACTGTCGCCGGCGTATGCTCGGTCGCGGCGCTTCTCTATGTCGGCAAAGCCATCTACAACGCGGCAAAATGGAGATAATCCTAAAATACCGGTACAAAGCCCGATGATTCCATGAGTCATCGGGCTTTTCTGATGTGACGATCAAGGCTTATGGGATCAACCCCGGTATTATATGAACCGTTTCCAGACGGCGACGGCATTGTTGTTGACCAAAAGGCGCTCTATATCGATCTGCGCCGGGCAGATATCGCGACAGGAGAGGGACTTTCCGCAGCCCTTGTAGATCTTGTCGACATAGCTGCCGAGAATTTCCGCCTTGTCCTTTTTCGGCAGCTCGCTGAGGACACGCGCTGTCGGGACGAAGGAAGCGGCGGAGTAGAATTCTTCGCCGGGGATGAAGTTCGGACAGACCTCCAGGCAACAGCCGCACTGTAAACAGCGGGAGGCTTCATAGGCGACGTCCTCGCCCTTTTTCGGGTGGCGCGCTTCTTTCTCCAGCCACAATCCGATATTCTTCAGATTGCGGAACATCACGGAACGGTCGACGATCAAATCGGCGACCACGGGAAACTTTTTGAAGGGTTCGAGGGTAACCTTACCGTCTTTGAACTCCCCGAGCTTGGTATCGCACGCAAGGCGCGGTTTTCCGTTGATCCTCATGGCGCAGGCGCCGCATTTCTTTTGCAAACAGCTGCACTCCCATTCGATCCTCCGTACCGGCTCTCCGTCGATATCGCTCAAGTCAGGGTCGGCGTTGAGGGTCTTGAGCAGGGTCGCGACGGTCATTTCCTTATCATCGGTCGTGTAGGAAAGCGTTTGGCGATAGGGCGCAGAATCGGGGTTTTTCTGTCGGAGAATCTCTATGGTATAATTCATATGCTTCTCCTTTCGGGGATCTCACGCAGGCTGAGGGTGATCTGACCGTCGTTAAAGCTGACAACGCTTTGCCTGCGGAAACGTTCGTCATCCCGCTCGGGGTAATCGGTACGCTTATGCGCTCCGCGGCTCTCTTTTCGATTGATTGCCGATTGTATCATCGCAAGCGCAAGATACAAACGACGCTTTTCCGCTTCGTTAAGATCGGGTGTGAGCAAAGCGTTCAGTTCCTGCTCAGCCGCTTTCATCTGAACTTCATTCCGCATAATGGGGAGAGAGCGGTAGAGGACAGCGCTGATCTTTTCAGCTAAGGCGGGAGATACCTCGCTGCAGCTCGCGTAAAGATCGGGGATATCATTGATCTCTTGCCGGTTTTTCATGGCGGATCCCGCCGCGACGCGTCCGCCGTAGATCGCGCCGAGCAGAGAATTGCCGCCCAAACGATTCGCGCCGTGGTACTGGCAGGCACATTCGCCCGCGGCATAGAGGTTCTTGATGTTGGTCTGATGATGTTCGTCGACCCGGATCCCGCCCATGAAATAGTGGATACCGGGCGAGACGGGGATCGGTTCTTTGGTCGGATCAACGGAGATATAATGGATGCACTGGTCCCGAAGATCGGAAAGTCGCGCCTTCCACACCTTCTTGTCGATAGCGGTCATATCGAGATAGACTTGGTTTTCACAATCTTCCCGAGAGGTCACGGCAACCATCTCCGCGGAGACGACGTCGCGCGGCATGAGGTTTTTCAGCTCGGGGTACTTTTCTTCCATAAAATACCACGGTTCACCGTTTTTTCTGACAAACAGTCGACCGCCTTCACCGCGCGCGGCTTCGGAGATTAGGAGCCGCTTGCCGGAGATACCGATCGTGGTAGGGTGATACTGGACAAATTCAAGGTTCGCAAGCTCCGCTCCCTGTGAAAAGAGGGTGGCGACCGCGTCGGAGGTGTTGTGAACGGAACCTGTCGTCATGCCGTCGAACAACCCCGCCATACCGCCGCAGGCGATGATGACCGAGCCGCCGAGCAAGGTCGGGACATTTGTAAAGCGATCGGCGATCTGCACACCTCGACAAGTACCGCCGTCCAATATCAGCTGTATGAAACGGTGACGCGGATAGCGGGTGATCAGTCCCTTTACTTCGTACTTTCTTACCTCATCGATCAAGGCGGTGACGAGCATCTTGCCGGTACTAGCCTTGACGTAAGCGGTACGTTTCTTCTTTTGCCCGCCGAAATAACGCTGGACGATCCCTTTGTCGTTGTGTGAAAAGGGTACGCCGAGACGGTCGAGCTTCAAAACGATGTCGGGCGCGTGAGAGCACAGCCCCCACACGGCGTTTTCATCAGCAAGGTATACGCCGCCTCTAAGCGTATCGGCATAATGTTCTTCAACCGTGTCATGTTCGCCCGAGGTATCGAGAGCGGCGTTGATCCCTCCCTCCGCCATCACAGACTGGGAACGTTCACTCTGCGCGTAGGATATCAAATTGCACGGTATATTCTGTTCGGCGAGGGTCAGCGCGGCAGAAAGCCCCGCAAGCCCCGCTCCGATGATATTGATACTCATATTGTATTCCACCTAAAGTAATAGATGATGAAGCCGATGATAAACAGCACCAGCAGAACGGAGAGTACAAAAAGGATATCCCCCACCCTCGGCTTCAGACTGCGGATGCCGAGGGAGATCAACATGGGCTTGACGTTCGTGGTGACATGTACGGCTACCGAGATGACCAGCAGGATATTAGCCGCCAGCAGAGAGCCGCCGAAATACGGCAGGGTAAAGGAGCCGGGCGTAGTCGACATGAAAGAGATCATATGGAACGCGATCAGGATCATGATCGCAAGTCCCGAGATACGACGCGCCCAGAAAAGGGTGTTTTCCTTAAAATACGGCGCTCCCGTCACCTTCCATGTTTTGAGCGCTTTTGCGGTCAGAATGCAGCTGAGGACCGTATGGATCACGATCAGCACGACCATGAACCGCGCCATGTGCTTCGTGATGATCATCGCAGCGTCGACCATCGTCAGCGTTCCCAAAATGCCGTGAATCATAAACAGCAACAAAATTGCCGCGGCAAGGATAGAATTCAACCTTCTCATAAGCACCTCGATATTAGGAAAGCGCACTTTGCGCGCATTTCGCATAGCCATCTCCTGTGTATGGGCGCTGTGACCCAAATCACAGATTTGGACAGCACCTCAGCTCGTTGCCGCGCAGCGACATACGGAGCGGGCATACAAATCTTTTTTGCTTGACACGCGTGCCCGGAAACGAGCAGTTTCCTGTAAAGTCAAAACAGTCCCGACGAACCGTCGGGACTGTCAGTTTGTCGAAAAAGTCCAGCGAGAGCTGGGCTTTTTGTTGTATCTATGGTATAATAGAAATGGTGATGAAAGATGTTGGAAAAGAACGTGAATAAC
>CADAUE010000142.1 GCA_902790985.1 uncultured Ruminococcus sp. | reverse complement strand
AATCCAACCCCGATTGCGGTACAATTAAAGTTAGTGTAAAACATTGATAATATGGAGGTTATCCATGGAAAAATGTATTGACTTATCACTGCTCGACGGCGTACTTGACGAATACGCCTCAGTCAAGGGCAGTCTGATCACCATTTTACAGCACACGCAGGACATCTACGGCTATCTGCCGAAGGAAGCGATCGAGCGTATCTCTGAGCGCACGGGCATCGCGACCTCAGAGATCATGGGCGTGGGCACGTTCTACACCCAGTTCCGATTTGAGCCTGTGGGCAAGTACCTGATCATGCTGTGTCAGGGCACTGCGTGCCATGTCAACTCGTCGGAGCTGATCTTGCAGACCATCAAGGATGAGTTGGGCATTGACGACGGACAGACCACCGAGGACGGCTTGTTCTCGCTTAAATGCGTGGCGTGTCTCGGCTGTTGCTCGCTCTCCCCTGTCATGATGATCAATGAGGATACCTACGGCAGTCTCACCCCCGACAAGACCAAGAAGATCTTAAAAGAGTTAAGGGAGGCGAAAGGATGAGAGTAGTTATCGGACAGGGCTCCTGCGGTATCGCGGCGGGTGCGGAGAAAGTACGCAAAGCCCTTTTAAATGAAAACATCAACGCGCCTATCTCCATTACCGGCTGTATCGGTATGTGCTACCTCGAGCCGATCGTGGATATCTACAACGAGAACAGATTGACCAGATTAGTCAAGGTATCGGAGAGCGACGCTCCCGCGATCGCGGAGTATATCAACACAGGCGACAGAAGCAAGATCGAAAATCTCGTGGTTACCGATGAGGACAGCGAGTTCCTCTCGAAACAGACCCGAATCGCGTTACGCAACTGCGGTATCATCAACCCCGAGATCATCGAGGAATATATCGAGAAGGACGGTTATACCGCGCTGAAAAAGGCGCTCGGTATGACCCCCGAAGAGGTGATAGACATCATCAAAACCTCGGGTCTTGCCGGTCGCGGCGGCGCAGGCTTCCCGACATGGTTCAAGTGGAACGCAGCCCGCAACTCCGAGGGCGAGGAAAAATACCTGATCTGTAACGCCGACGAGGGCGATCCCGGCGCGTTCATGGATCGCGCGGTTATTGAGAGCGACCCGCATAACCTCATCGAGGGTATGCTGATCGGCGCGTATGCCATCGGCGCAAAGCACGCTGTCGTCTACGTTCGCGCGGAATATCCGCTTGCCATCAAGCGACTGAAAAACGCTTTGGAACAGGCGCGTGAAAAGGGCATCATCGGCAACAACATTTTTGGTACCGACTTCTCCTGCGACTTTATGATCAAGGCGGGTGCGGGCGCGTTCGTCTGCGGTGAAGAAACCGCCCTGATCGAGAGCTTAGAGGGTCACAGAGGTATGCCGCGCTTGAAGCCTCCCTTCCCCGCTCAGTCGGGCTTCTGGAGAAAACCGAGTAACATCAACAACGTTGAGACCTTTGCTAATGTCGCGTGGATAATTAAAAACGGCGGCGAAGCCTTCGCCGCGATGGGTACCGAGGGCAGTAAGGGAACGAAAGTATTTGCCGTTACAGGCAAGGTCAAGAGAAGCGGTCTTGTCGAGATCCCGATGGGCAAGACCCTGCGTGACGTTATCTTCGACATCGGCGGCGGTATGAAGACCGACAAGCCCTTCAAGGCTGTCCAGATGGGCGGTCCCTCCGGCGGTTGTATTCCCGCTTCATTAATAGACACCGTTATCGACTACAAAGCCTTAGGCGCTACCGGCGCGATCATGGGAAGCGGCGGTATGGTCGTCATGGACGAGTCCACCTGCATGGTCGGTATGGCAAAGTTCTTCCTCGACTTCACTGCCAAGGAAAGCTGCGGCAAATGTATCCATTGCCGTATCGGCACCAAGAGAATGCTCGAGATGCTCGAGCGCATCACCAAGGGCGAGGGAAAAGAGGGAGATATCGAGCTTCTCGAGGAGCTGTGCTACGCCATCAAGGACGGCGCGCTCTGCGGTCTGGGTCAGACGGCTCCGAACCCCGTACTCACAACCATCAAATATTTCCGCGACGAGTATGAAGCCCATATCAAGGACAAGAAGTGTCCCGCGGGTGAATGCTCCGACCTCATTGAATACAGCATCAACGCGGATAAGTGTAAGGGCTGTACCTTATGCGCGAGAAATTGTCCTGTTGAAGCGATCACAGGCAGCGTAAAACAGCCCCATGTCATCGACACAAACAAGTGCATCAAGTGCGGCAAGTGCTACAGCGTATGCCGCTTTGACGCGGTCATCAAAGCGTAAAGGAGGGGGAAAATGATCAATTTAACCATCAACGGAAAAGCGATTCAAGCCCCCGAGGGCGCAACGATCTTAGAAGCCGCGAGAGCGAACGGTATCGACATCCCCACCCTGTGCTATGACAAGGCTGTAGAGATCTACGGCGCGTGCGGATTATGTGTGGTAGAAGCGGAGGGTATACCGAAGCTCCTGCGCTCCTGCTCCGCGAAAGTCAGCGAGGGCATGGTCATCAATACAGAATCCGAAAGAGTTGTTCAGTCGCGCAAGATTGCGATGGAACTGCTCATGAGCGCACACGACGGCGACTGTGTCGCGCCGTGTCAGCTCAACTGCCCTGCGAGAACCGACTGTCAGGGCTATGTCGGACTGATCGCGAACGGCGAATACGACAGTGCAATAAAGTTAATCAAGAACAAGATCCCTCTCCCCGCGTCGATCGGCAGAGTATGTCCCCATCCGTGTGAGAAAGCCTGCCGCAGAAAGAATGTGGAAGAGCCGATCAATATTGCTCAGCTCAAAGCATTTGCCGCGGATATTGATTTGAATAAGGAAAGCTATCTCCCCGACGTGATGGTACGCTCAGGAAAGAAAGTGGCGATCATCGGCGGAGGCCCCGCGGGACTGACTGCCGCGTACTACCTGAACATCATGGGGCATTCCGTGACCGTCTATGACATGATGGATAAGATGGGAGGAATGCTGAGATACGGCATCCCGCAGTACAGACTCCCTAAAGAGGTCTTAGACAAAGAGATCGCGATTATAGAAAAGAGCGGCGTAAAGCTCGTCAATAATGTGAAGTTAGGCAAGGACTTTACCATCGAATCCCTGAAAGCAGAGAACGACGCGGTGATCGTCGCCGTCGGCGCGTGGAAGTCTTCTTCAATGCGTACCCCGGGCGAAGACCTCGAGGGCGTATACGGCGGAATAGATTTCCTTCGTGCGGTCATCAAGGGCAATCCTCCCGAAATAGGAGAAAAGGTCGCCATCTGCGGCGGCGGTAATACCGCGATGGACGCTTGCCGAACCGCGGTTCGACTGGGTGCAAAGGAAGTCTACGTCATCTACCGCCGTACTCGTGCGGAAATGCCTGCCGACGCTTTGGAGATCGATGAAGCCGAGGAAGAGGGCGTGATCTACAAGTTCCTCACCAATCCGATCTCCTTCAACGACGAGAACGGCAAGCTGAAATCCGTGACCTTGCAGATCATGGAGCTCGGCGAACCCGACGCGTCGGGTCGCCGCAGACCTGTTCCCGTAGAGGGCAAGACCGAGGAGATCCCGCTCGACAGCGTTATCCTCGCCATAGGTCAAAAGCTGGTGCAGGGCGACGTCAGCGAGCTAAAGCTCAACGACCGCGGCAACATCGAAGCCGACCCCGACTTCTTCACCACAAGTATGGACGGTGTATTCGCAATCGGCGACGCGACCAACCGCGGCGCGTCCATCGCGATCGAGGCGATCGGCGAGGCTGACCGCTGTGCAAAGGCGGTTGACGCGTATCTGAACGGTCAAAGCTTAGATACCCGCGTTCCGTATATCTCCAAGCGTGACGAAGCGACGATCGAC
>CADAUE010000141.1 GCA_902790985.1 uncultured Ruminococcus sp. | reverse complement strand
CATGGTCGGTCTTTCTCGCCTGGGAGGCAAGGCTGCCTTTATCTCGAAGATTGGCAACGACGAACTCGGCAACATTTTCAAGAAGCATTTGCAAGATAACGGCGTGGAATCGAAGCTCGGTCTTTCCGATGCCGCTACCGGTTGCGTCTTTAGCGCCGTGACGCCCGATGCGCAGCGCTCCATGTGGACTTACCTGGGCGCCTCCGATTTCCTGTCCAGCGACGACTTTGTACCGGCTCTTTACGATGGCGTAGGCCTGCTGTATGCCGAAGGCTACCGCGCCTTTAATGCCGACTGCTTCAAGAAGTCCTTTACTTTGGCCCGTAGCCTGGGTGTCGATGGTCGGGTGGCAACCTGTGAAGAGGTTGGGCTTGAAGCCCCAGTCGCCGTCGTAGAGATCCTTGTTGTTCTCGATGTTTTCGGCGTTGCCGACGGTGCAGTAGGCAGCGTTTTGTGTGCATGGCTTCAACGACTCGCCCAGCGTGTTCAGATCACTGAGTGAGGAAGAGAGCAGCTCATCGCGCTCGCGCTGGATCGCGTCGTTATCTCTGCCGACGAGGTAGTATACGTCGCTCAGATAGGCGGTCACGCGCGGGGGCTGAGGGTTGTCCAGTCCTCGGATGGTGGAGATGATATAGTCCTCGACCGCTCTGTCGCTCAGTTTCAGATCTCCGAGAAATCCTGCCGCTTTTTCATAGGTGGAGAGAGTCGCCTTGATCTGCGGGTCACGGTAGCTCCATAGATCGAGCCGCTTGGCGGAGTTCGGGGTGGCGCCGCAGCCATACGCACCGTTTTCGACGCGGATCTTCTGCCAGAGGTATTCGAGCGAGAGGATCTTTTTGGCGAGCAGCAGCGTACCGCCTTTGATATTGTCGCCGACAGGATAGCTGTAGCCGTTGAAAACGATGTCGCAGGGCGCCGAGAGCGCGATATTGCCGCTGAGCAGATCGCTGTGCGCAGAGCGCAGTCGGTCGGTCAGATTTGCCTGCATGGGGAGGGGGATATCCTTGACAGCGGCATAGCTCTCTTCATCACAGGCGATAGAGAATACCGCTTTGCCGGAACGGAAGAATCTCTCGTAGACCGCTTCGAGCTGTGTTCTCAATGCAGAAAAAGCGGTTTCGGGATCGGCGTCCAAGCTTTCCCGAAGCGTTTTCAGACGGGTGTAGAAGGTGACGCCGCCTGTTTTGTCGGAGATCGCGTCCCGGACAAATCGGTTCGCCGCGGCACGGGATACGGCGATCTGCGCCGAGTTGTTGATGAACCCGAGCTGCATTTCGGTCAGCATCTGACCGATGAGGTCGACAATCGCTTTCTTGTCGTCGAACACGGTCTGCGTCAACACTTCTTCGGCAAGCGAGACGGCTTGTTCATATTTATCCGCGAGCGCCTTGAAGCGCATGGTCGCGGCGGAGATGACATTGTCGCCGTAGCTTGTGACCGTGCCCGAGATCCCCATCGAGCCGGTGTACAGCCCGAGCTTGGTCTGGAGCGTCTGACCGTCGGTTTTTTCGGTGGCGATATTGGTCAAAAGGGTGGAGAGGACGCTTAGGCAGAACAGCTCGTCATCGTCGGCGTCGGCAATATCAAAGAATAGGTTTGCGTAGACGATGCCGTCGGTTTTCAGCGGATGGTAAAGGTACGGGGCGCCGTTTTGAGACTTTGTTTCGGTAACGAAAGGCACCGCCTTTTTGTCGATGTCGGCAAGGTCCAGATGGGGGATCGGATCTTTGTCGACGCGCTTGTCCTCGGCGGTATAGCCGTCGGGCTCTCGGGTCGGTTCGCTGTATTTGTTCTCACCGGCGGTCGGGGTCATCACGACGATGTTGCGGTTTTTGTTGTCGAGCAGAACGGTCTGTGTCAGTTGTTCAAAGTAACCGTTTTCGACCTTCTCCTTGATCGCCTTCAAGGGAGCTTCGTACTCGAGATAACGCCATGGCTCATAGTCATACAGCCAGGTGTCGGCGATCTGGATGTTATAGTACAGTCCCTTGGTCAGTCCCGCGGCGTTGCCCTCGCGCAGATTGAACTCGGCGGAGCTGAGCTTAGCGTTGACCGCCTCGCGGTCGAGACCCGCCGCACATTCCTTCAGACAATCCGTGATCTCGCGCTCGATCTCATGGAGCTTCGACGCGTCACAGTGGCGCAGCTTGACGGTGAACAGGGGATAGGCGATGTCCTCCATCATCTCACAGTCCAGCTCTACCGCCAGTCCTTTGTCGAGGATACGCTTTTTCAGCGGATCATAGTTGGTGTCTGCGAGGATATCGGTCAGCACGGACAGCCCGAGATAGGTTTCAAAATCAGGCATCTCGCCGACGGGGTAGGTCAAGGCGATATAATCCTCGCCGCTCTTCTCACCGTCCGCCGTATAGGTGCAGTAGTAGGGAGCGGTTTGCTTTTTGATCGTGATCTTCGGCTCCTTGACCGCTTCCTGCGGCTGAACGTCGCAGAGATACTCACGATCCAGAAACTCCAGCTTGCTTTCTACATCCATCTTGCCGTAGAGGTAAAAGCGCGCGTTGGAGGGATGATAATGCTTTTTGTGATTATCTATGAAGTCGTCATAAGTCAACTCGACGATCCGGTCGGGATGACCGCCCGATACGGTCGTATACTGGCACGGCTCGTAGCTCTCACGGAACACGGCGTTGTACAGGATCTCATCGGGATCGCCCAAAGCGCCCTTCATCTCGTTGTACACGACGCCTTGATAATAGAGCTTGCCGTTCTCATCCTTCTCGATGTGCCAGCCCTCTTGACGAAACGCGTTCTCGTTATCGTAGATCAGCGGACGGAACACCGCGTCGGTGTATACGGACATGAGGTTGATCAGATCTTTTTCGTTCATGCTCGACACGGGGTACATCGTCTTGTCGGGGAAGGTCATCGCGTTGAGGAAGGTGTACAGCGAGCTTTTCATCAGCTCGACAAAGGGATCGTCTACGGGGTACTTCTGTGAGCCGCACAGCACGCTGTGCTCGAGGATATGGAACACGCCCGTCGAATCGTGCGACGGGGTCGCGAAGGTGATCGAGTAGGTCATGTTGCGGTCGTCGTTGTCGATATAGCACAGCATCGCTCCGCTGTGGATATGGCGCATGATGTACATGTCGCCGCCGATTTCATGGATGTGACGGCTCTGTTCGATGACAAAGCCGTGGATCTTGTCTCCGATCTTATATTTCATATTACTCTCCCAACATTTCTTCGGTCAGCTCGATCGCGTTTTTGACGCAGTCTTCACAGGAGCAGAGTACTCTGCCCGTCATCACGCCTTTGATGTCGATACAGCGCGAAGCGCCGCACTTCTCTTCAAAGCCGCTGAACAGCTGACGGCTGTAGCGGTTCATGCCGCCTTTCTGATCCATTTTCATGCCCAGCACCATCTGAGCTCCCACCAGCGCGCCGCAGGTGCCCATCATGCCGCCCATGCCCGAGCCGAAGGTTGAGCCGAGCGCGAGGAGCGCGTCTTGATCGAGGGGCAGGCTGTCTTCATACGCGAGCAGTACCGCCTGGCAGCAGTTGCAGGAACGTTTCAGCTGAGCTCCGAGATCCGCTCTGTTCATTTTCATCATCCTTACTTTGTTAGTATAAGTTTTACACCGCTAATTATGCTCCTTTTCGGCTTTGATGTCAACATGGCTATGCGGTATTTTCTCAAAAATCTTCCCGCTTTATTCGTCGGCATATGTACAAATATCCGAATTATCGCTGCCGCTATTGACACCCTTGTCGGGATGGTGTATAAAGCATAGTGTAACCTAATACTAATCCTTAATAAAAACCTTTATCATATATTGGGCTAAATTTCGCATAGCTTTGTTGGACTCCTTGACAGGCGCCAGCCTGCCTGCGTCGCCC
>CADAUE010000140.1 GCA_902790985.1 uncultured Ruminococcus sp. | reverse complement strand
AAGCGCAATCTTTACGACCTTAATAACCTTGCTAACTTCCTCCATAATTTCATTGCTGTAATTCAGATTACAGAGTTATTGCAGAATTAGATTGACGTGTGAGGAAGATAGATTACTATTTACAAAACGCGAGATTTATTGTATGATAAAAGATAGATTTAACGTAAGATCACACGTTTTATACTATTTTCTAATAAAACAGCTTAACATCTGTTGCGTCTAATTCCGTATAACTTTGTTGGGCTTAGTATTAGTTAGTTAGGAGTTCACAGACATGGCAAAAAGCAAGGCCGCCAAGTCCGGCGCAATGCCCCCCGATAACGCGATCAAACACGAGAAAACGCTCAAATGGATCGAGACCACCGTCGCGATCCTTTTGGGTATCACCACCCTGCTTTCCGCGGGAGCGTCGTGGATCGGATCCCTGCACCACGGGATCCAGTCGATCAACTTCACCAAGAGCAATAACATGGCGGCGCAGGGCAGCTCGGAATATAACCTGGGGATGCAGCTGTATCTCTCCGATTATATGACATGGAATGTTCTAAAGGAATATTACTATGAACTGGACACGGCGAAAGAAGACGGCGATCAAGAAAAGATCGACCAGCTCAACGAAAAGATCAAGACGTTCCAGGTGGAGAGCGCCAGCGTTATTCTGACCGAGGGCATACAGTGGATGGAGAAAAACAACGAGGACAATCCCTTCAAAATGCCCGGTATGACCGAAAAGTATTTTGAGTCGGCACAGGAAAAGGTCGATGAATCACAGGAGCTGTTGGAAGAAGGAAAGAGAGATAATACCAAAGGCGATTCCTATAACCTAGTCACCGTTATCTATTCGCTGACGCTGTTTTTGCTGGGTATCATCGGTACGTTCAAGAACCTCCCGAACCGCCTCGTGGTCTTGTTTATCGCATTCGGATTCCTTGTTTTTGCGTTTATTTATATGTGTACGATACCGTTGCCGACGGGATTTGCGCAGATGGATTTCTTCAATTTCGGCAAATAGCGATAAGCGAACGCTGCCTTGAGTTTTCAAGGCAGCGTTTATACTATGCGGCGATCTGCCGTTTTTTCATAAATCTGGTTCGAATGTGACGGTTGTGTGAAAATTATCTGAAAGCTTTGTGAGAATTATTGATTCTCTTTTACAGATTATGTATGATGCAAGTGTAATCTTACGCAGAACACTCATCAACTGATCGAAAGGAGATTCATTATGACACGAAAACTTTTATCCATCATACTGGCTCTCATGCTGGTACTTGCACTCGCGATCCCCACGATGGCGGCGTCGGTCGACACAGCTGACACCTCTGCCGTTGTGGAGCAAAGCGCTGAGCTGACCTTCTCGAACAGCGGCATCACTGAGACCTCGGCGGGCAGCGGCTACACCATCGACGGCACAACGCTGACCGTCACGACGGCAGGCACGTACCGTATCGGCGGCAGCTGCTCCGAGGGTGCGATCATCGTCAGCAAGGGACTGAGCAACGTCACGCTCATTCTCGATGACTTGACGCTTTCCTCCTCAACGACAGCGCCGATCGTCGTCAAAAAGTCTGCGACGGTCAATATTCATTTAGTCGGCACCTCAACCCTTACCGATAACGAGGATCCCGCGAACGAGACCTCTACCGATACGACCGTTGCCGAAGCCTTTGAAGGTGCGGCGATCAAGGTCAAGAGCGGTTCCGCTGTGACCTTCTGCGGCGACGGTAATTTGAATGTCGTCGCCAACGCCAAGAACGGTATCAAGGGTGGCTCGACATCGGAGCTGATCTTCAACGGGAGCGGCACGATCAATGTCAGCGGCAACGCGAAATATTATGGCGCGACCACTTCGGGCGCGGCGGTCAACAACGGTATCGCCTGTGACGGCAGTATCGTCATCAATCAAGGCGCCTATGTCATCAAAGCCGCGAACGACGGCATCAAGAGCGCTCCCGATGCGACGGATGAGACCGAGGGCACGGTCATCGACACCGAGTCGGCAGGCACCGTCACCATCAACGGCGGTACCTTTGACCTCGACGTAGACGGCGACGGCATCCAGGCGGATACAAAACTGAATATCAATGGCGGTACCTTCGATATCCGCACATGGAAGGGCTACAGCGTATGGAACGATACCCTTGCGAACGAATACAGCTGCAAGGGACTGAAAGCATCCGGCGACCGTGCGGAAGAAGCAGGGATCGAACCCGCGCTCAACATCACGGGCGGTACTTTCACACTGAATACCGGTGACGACGCCGTTCATTCCGACGCATATGTGACCGTAACCGGCGGAACGTTCACCATACAGACAGGTGACGACGGTATGCACGGCGATACATCCCTCACCATCGGTACCGAGGGCGGATTGCCTCGCGATCCCGATATCACGATCAACAACTCTTATGAAGGTCTTGAAGGCGGTACCGTATACATCTATTCCGGTCGCCAGTATGTTGTCGCGAGCGACGACGGCGTGAATGCTGCGGGCGGAAGCTCCAGCGGCACCGATCCCGGTGCGGGCGGCGGTAATACGTTCAATCCCGGCGGCGGTCCCGGAGGACGTCCGGGCGGTCAAGGCGGACCCGGAGACAACACCAATCCCGGCGGTACAACTACCACGACCGGCAACTATAACATCTACATCTACGGCGGCGATCTGTACGTCAACTGTGACGGTGATGGTCTCGACTCCAACGGCGGTTTATATCTCTACGGCGGTACACAGGCAGTATTCAGCATGAAGTCCGGCGGCGACAATTCTCCGATCGACGCTGACGGCACCATTTCGATCCAAGGCGCAACTGTCTTTACCGCGGGCACGGCGGGAATGGACGGCTCAGCTAAAGCGAGCTGGTTCGGCACTAATCAGAAGTATGCGTCAAGCTCGACAAGCTACACAGTAGGTAAGATCATCAATACCAAGGCGGGTAGCAGCGGTAGTGTAGTGCTCAGCTATACGCTCCCTAAGGCAGTTAACTATATCATGGCGTCCTACTCGACTACCGTGTCAAGCAGCGCACCGTCTTTCGCGACCGCGACAAGTGTGACGGCATGCAAGGGCGGATCATGGAGCCACAGCTGGAACTCCGGCGCCGTAACGACAGCGGCGACCTCCACCTCCACAGGTGTGATGACCTACACCTGCACGAAGTGCGGCGCAACAGAACAGCAGACGATCCCGATGACCGTTTCGATCGACGCCTGCGATCATTCCGTCGAGCAGGAAGCAATCGTCGACAAGGGCTACACCGTGACCTTTGCAGGCGACAGCGGCGTTGACTCGATCACCGTCTATCAGACGCAGGATTATACCGGCGCATCTGAATCCATCTCTGCGACCGGCACGACCGTTTCTCGCAGCAGCGACACCAGAGAGCCCGATTCCTCCGGCAGCGGTCAGGTCAACTTCACCATCGTTCTCAAAGACGGTTACGCGTTAGACAGCGTTTCGGTAACTGACGGAACCTATAAAAACATCAAAGGCCCGACTGATACAGGCGTTGCGAACACCTATCGTATCACCAAGGTCAGCGGCGCGGTAACGATCTCGGTCACTACGACAAAGAGTGAGACCTCCGGCTATATCCTCGGCGATGCAGACGGCGACGGTGAGATCACCATCTTTGACGCAACATGGATCCAGCGCGCTGTGGTCGATCTCGAACTGCCTTCGACCTTCAATGAAGCGGCAGCCGACGTGGACGGCGACGGAGATATAACGCCCTTTGACGCGACTTTTGTTCAGAGGTATCTTGTCGATATTCCCGTTCCTTACGCGATCGGTGAATCCGTATCCGGCTGATCGCTTTTCAAGCTTATACTAAGTAGCAATAAAACACTTTAATATCTATTGCGGAGAATTCCGCATGTCAGTCTTGACAGGCGCCAGCCTGCCTGCGCCTTCCGCCTTGTTATGCGAAATTCTCCGCTAATATCTTTTTAAAGCTTTTTATTGCTACTTAGTATTAGAACATCATAGTAAAGCCCGATGATTTCGAATGAGATCATCGGGCTTTTGTATTATAGAAACACTGTGATTTCGGTATTATTCGCTCCACGGCAGATGGACGTTGGGAAGCTCGAGCTTCATGACGTCCTGCAGATCATATTTGATGCCGTTTTCCTCCAGTTCCTTCAAGAACGCGTTGACATACAGGGGAGAGGAAAAGGATTGGAGAAAGTCGATCGTGAACCTACCGCCGACCGCGGATATCTCGAGCAGCAAGAAAGTTCCCGTGCCGCTCGTCCAAAGGCGGAAATCACGGATGTAATCCTCCGAATCCCGAAAGTCTGCCTTGCCGACATAGCTGACGGTCGCTGTCACAAGGCGGTTGGTCATTTCTCCGATCATTTTGACGATGCCGAGCCGTTCTTGATCCGTTTCTTTTGACATCAGCATTTGCGTCATACCTTTCATAGAAGCGACTCCGGCTAAAACAGCTTCCTCCCTCGTTTGCGCGAATACCATACCGCGATAGGCGGTAGCCTGTCGGTCGAGCGGCCAATCCTTGAGCGTATCCGAATACTCTAAAAACGCCCCGCCCACCAGACTTTGATGTGCCATGGGCGTGCCTAACGCCTTTCGCTGATTGACCGTCATCGTGACGCGGATCAGATCCTCTCTGTTAGGATAGAGCTTTGCGATGGCGCGGCTGAGCAGCAGCGAGATCATCGTTGCCGGGCTGCCGTCGTTCTCGATATTGAAGCGCATGAATTCCTTTTCATCCACGGCGATACTGTAAACCGTTGACGCGGTGTCCTCTTCCAGATGAGCGGCGGTAACGGGGTGGAGCGCGGTCGGCATATCTACACGCGGCGGGGTCGGCAGATCGGTCGCTTTCAGCACCGGATCGTCCCATTCCTCCGCCCCGATCACCTCGCCCGCCAGACGAACGCTGTCTTCGGAGATTTCCGCGTGATAACGTTTGGAGCAGTAATAATACAAAAATGTGCGCACGACCTCATACGCGCCCGTGCCGTCGGTCAAAGCGTGAAAAACATCCATGATGACCCAGTTGTCCTGCCATGAGAACGAGATCATATGATAGTTGGAGGCTTCCGAGTTCAGCTCGACGCCGCTGAGTGAATGGGTGATGATGACAGGCCTTTCGTTGTCGATGAATTCCCATCGGTTTCCCTCTCGGTTTTTCAGCTCAACGCAAAGGTATGGATAGCGCGTCATGGTCGTATCGACCGCCGACCGCATACAGTCGGGATCGATCAGATCGCGCATACGGATCCTGATTCTGATGACGGTCGGATGCTTTCTGGTGGAAGAATACATAGATCTGTGTTCTGTGAATAAAGGTTGATTCATCTGTGTCACCTCAAAATGCTTTTTCTGTTTATCATACCACGTAGTGTGGCGAATAGCAACCTTCTTTTGCTTATATAAAGATAAACTTTTGCTACTTAGTATAAATAACCGGATGAGTTTTTTCAGCATCTTGACTTTCTGTAAACGGTTGGTTATAATGATAACGCATCATGTTGATTGATTATCAATCTAAGGAGGTTATTTATGAAGAAAGGTATCAAGGACGCAACGAGTATATTACTCGCGGTCATTCTGATCGTCGGCGTGTTCACGATCGTGCCGGTGTCTGTGGGAGCTGCGACCGCGACCGCTGAGCGTATCCTCGGCGATGTTGACGGCGACGGAGAAGTGTCTGTTCTTGACGCAACGCTCATCCGGCGATACGACGCGATGATGATCGAGTTGACCGACCAACAGTTATTGGCGGCGGACGTTGACGGCGACGGTCAGATCACTATCTGTGACGCAACGTGGCTGCAGCGTTATTTGAATGATATGAAAGCGCCCGACGGTATCGGCAAGCCCATGGCAGAGGTCTATCAGACTAAAGCGGTTCCCGTCCTGCGTGAGACCGTAGACAGCACCGAAACGGCGAATGTTCGTATCTATGCCGACCAGCCCCATGTGCCGTATATGAACGCTAAAGATTTTTACGACCGCTTCTATCTGCTGGGTACCGATCTGACAGAGGGCATGACCGTGACCCAAAGCGGCAACGAGTACACCCTCACCAATATTGCAGATGTATCCGCGACCTTTGATGTTGCGAAGGATTCGATATATACTTCTAACTTCGAGAGCTTTACACAGCTCGCCTGCTCTTTGCAGATCGCAGCAAGCGGCGGCGTAGATAACAACTATCCCTTTGCCAAAATAACCGACACAAACGAGCCTGTCGATCCCGCCCCCCTAACGCTGGATCTCAGCGAATACGGCATCGACCTGCGCGGCGACGATACCGGTGTTTACGCGCCTGTCGCTACGCTCAGCGATATGTTCGCGACCGCCGAGAACTTCTACGTTATTTACGTTGGCGATAAATTCTATACAAAGGAATTCTCCAGAGCGCATCAGACGACTGCCGCCTTGGATTCCGACCCTGAGTTCGCCGCGGCGATCAAAGAGGATCACCCTGCCGATCTGGCTGACTTCACCTACCGTGAGCTTTGCTTCAACCTCGATCTGTGGTACGGTCAGCCGGGTCAGGAATATGCTCACGACGATCTTGAGACAATGAAGCTCGACGAGATGCTGACAACGAAGTATCCAGAGATCAAAGCCAATCTGCAGTCTACCGACTTCAAGACCTTCTTCGGAGGCTTGTACCATCTGATCAACGGTCTGCTGTTCGACGGAGGTCATACCACGATCGCTTCTGCCTCTTTGAACGCTGATGTTCCTCTCCTCCTGGAGACGTTAAAGACTTTTGGACAACAGGAGTACAGTCAAAAATTCCGCTTTGCGAACGTCACAAAAAACAACAATGCCGGTCTGCGCTCCAAGGCACGCGACGCTGTCTACCAAGGAGATTATTATTATATAGAGCAGGGCGATACCGCTATGATCCACTTCGACGCCTTTGCTGTCGACTATGAAGGCTGGAAGGCGTTTTATGCCGGTCAAGGCGAGCGCCCGCTGATCTTTACGAGCGCGGAAGGCACCAAGTACGATACCGTGGGTACCGTGCTCTCCGGTCTTGAGCGCGCGAAGCAGAACCCCGCGATCAAGAACATCGTCATCGACATGACCTGTAACGCCGGCGGCGACTCCGCGGCGATGATGTCCGTCGAATGGCTGATCAACGGCAAGGGCTATATACGCTACTCAAATCAGCATACAGGACGCGTCAAGACCTCATCTGTCGATTTTGACATGAACTTTGACGGCGTATTTGACGAGAACGACGTCAGCCCCTACACCAACTAT
>CADAUE010000139.1 GCA_902790985.1 uncultured Ruminococcus sp. | reverse complement strand
TTGATGCGATTCTATGCTGAGTATAAACAGCTTATAAATACTATTTGTTATCGAAAGCTAAGGCTGCCGCAAAACTTCTCGTTTTGCGACAGCCCCTTTGTCATGCTATTTAGCGGTTGGTACAGCGATCAAGCCTCGCTGAACTCATCCTTGCCTACGCCGCAGAGAGGGCAAACGTAATCGTCGGGCAGGTCTTCGAACGCTACGCCGTCGTTCTCTTCGGGGTCATAGACATATCCGCAAACGTCGCATACATACTTTTTCATAAGCTTTTCTCCTTAATCAGATATCATAATAAACTCGTGGTAACGCCACAAAAATACACATTTATCTACGCCGTTGATGACGGCACGGTTCAAAACAGCTTAGTAACAGGCGGATAAAAACGCGCACGTTACTCTATCGGCTCAAAATCGGCAACGCCGTGCTTACACAGTGGGCAGATGAAGTCATCGGGCAGATCCTCGCCCTCATAGACATAGCCGCAGACCTTGCAGACCCAGCCCTTCTTGCCGTCGGTCTCGGGCTTAGGCTTGACGTTGTTCTGATAATAGGTGTAGGTCATCGTCTCTACGTCGGTGATCACGCGCGCCTCGGTGACGGAGCAAATGAACATGCTGTGGGTATCAAGATCAACGGTCTGCTCCACCTTCAATGACATGAAGGAGTTGATATACATACCGAGGAACGATACGCCGTTATCGGAGCGCAGGATACCGTCGCCGACGATCTTGTTGCAATCTCTGCCGCTCTGGAAACCAAAGTGCTCAAAAACGCTGAACGGCGCGTCGGTCGACAGACAGTTGACGTTCATGATACCTGTTTTCGCGACCATATCGTGGGTAAGGTTCTGCTTATTGATACAAACGGCGATACGGTTCGGCGAATTGGTGACCTGAGAAACGGTGTTGACGATACAGCCGTTGTCCTTAGCGCCGTCTTTGGCGGTGACGACATACAGACCGTAGCCGATGTTGAACAGCGCGGTCAGATCATTCTTATCCGCCTTTTCGCTGTCATGCGCGACATAGTCCATGGTCAGCTCCTCGCACAGCGCGTCGATCTCCTCCATGTTGAGATCGTTCAGTGCGGATTTGATATGGACGTTGTTGTCGGTGTAGGTGATGTGATTGCAGCCCTCAAGCATCTTGCGCATGGTTTTTTCCGCAAGCGGCGCCCAAGAACCGTTCTCGATAAAGCCGACGGTCTTGTTCTGGAAGTTACGCTCGGTCAGATGATTGATGAACTCGCGCATAAAGGGGAAGATATCCGCGTTATAAGTGGTGGTAGCGAGGACGATCTTGCCGTAACGGAACGCGTCCTCGACGCACTCTGCCATATCCTCACGCGCCAGATCGTTGACAGCTACCTTCGGGCAGCCTGCCGCACGGAGCTTTTCGGCAAGGATCTCAACAGCCTTTTTGGTGTGACCGTAAACAGAGGTATAGGCGATCATGATACCGTCGGTCTCTACGCCGTAGCTTGACCAGGTATTGTACAGATCGAGATAATAGCCGAGGTTCTCAGAGAGCACGGGGCCGTGCAGCGGGCAGATGATCTGAATATCCAGACCTGCCGCCTTTTTGAGAACGTTCTGCACCTGCTTGCCGTACTTGCCGACGATTCCGATGTAGTAGCGGCGAGCTTCACACGCCCAGTCCTCGTCCACATCCAGCGCACCGAACTTGCCGAAGCCGTCAGCGGAAAACAGGATCTTATCGGTGCTGTCATAGGTCATCAGAACCTCGGGCCAGTGAACCATAGGCGCGCCGACGAAGTTCAGCACATGCTTACCAAGCTCTAATGTATCGCCCTCTTTGACGACGATCCGTCTGCCCTCATAATCGGTTCCGAAGAAATTCTGCATCATCTGGAACGCCTTTACGGAGGAAACAACGGTCGCCTCGGGATACACGTTCAAGAAGTTGTCGATGTTCGCGCTGTGGTCGGGTTCCATATGCTGAACCACCAGATAATCCGGCTTACGATCACCCAAAGCGGCTTTGATATTGCTCAGCCACTTCTCGCCGAAATGCTGGTCAACGGAATCCATGATCGCGATCTTATCGTCGACGATCGCGTAGGAATTATAAGCCATACCGTTAGGAACGATGTACTGACCCTCGAACAGGTCGATATCATGATCGTTCACGCCGATGTACTTGATATCGTTTGTAATGAACATGGGAATCACTCCTATCATAAAGATATCTTTAGTATAAAGGAAAATCGGTCAAAATGCAACAATGTATTGAAAAGTTTTTGCACTTTTGTTATAATATTTTCACAAAGCAGCGCGACGCTGCATCCGATTCCGTCTTTTACAACAACGGAATCGGCAAAGGTCTCTGTGACGGCGTGATCAATCGACCCTATGACAGACCGAACGGAAGGACAAGATACTATGGCAGGCAAATCAAGCTGTGAATTTTGCGCATACTATAACTATAACGAAGCGTTCGACGACTACGAATGTGAGGTCAATCTCGACGAAGATGACCTTGAGCGGTTCATGAGCGGAACGGATTCAAGCTGTCCCTATTTTCGCTTCAGTGACGACTACAAGATCGTCGAGAAGCAAAATTGAATTCAATTAGGAGTTAGGAGTTAGAAAAAAAGAGGCATCTATGAAACAAAAACTAAGGCTGTGCTTACAGCTTTTTCTGACATTTATGAAGATCGGCGTGGTCACCTTCGGCGGCGGTTACGCGATGATCCCCATCATCGAGAACGAGATCACCGATAAAAATGGATGGATCAGCGCCGACGATCTTTTGGAGGTCGTCGCCATCTCCGAGACGACCCCGGGGCCGATCGCCATCTGTTCGGCGACCTTCATCGGCTACAAGATCGCCGGTGTACTCGGCGCGTTTTCGGCCACCTTCGGGGTCGTGCTGCCGTCGTTCGTCATCATCTATCTGATCTCCCTCTTCTTAAGAAGATTCGAAGAACTGGAGATCGTCAAATACGCCTTTTTCGGCATCCGCGCAGGCGTCTTGGCGCTGTTGGTCAAGGCGGTCATATCCATGTTCAAAAAAGCGCCGAAGAACATCGTCGCCTACGTTATCATGGCAGGTTCCTTCGCGGCGGTAGCGATCTTTTCCGCTAACGTCATCATCGTCATCCTGTCGGCGGCGGTCATCGGTATCGCTGCGACCTTGATTGCGAAGAAAGCGGGGAAAGAGCTATGAGCGAATTACTGCTGCTGTTCCTCGAATTCTTCAAGATGGGCGCGCTGACCTTCGGCGGCGGCTACGCGATGATCCCCTTTATCGAAGAGACCGTCCTCAGACACGACTGGATGACCACGCGCGAGCTGGTCGACTTCATCGCCGTCTCCGAGAGTACCCCCGGTGCGTTCGCCGTCAACATCTCCACCTACATCGGCAGCGAGGTCGGCGGATTTTTGGGAGCAGCAATCGCGACGTTGGGACTGGTTTTACCGCCGTTCGTCATCATCCTCTTGATCGCGAAGGTCTATGAAAAGGTCAAGCAGAACACCATCGTACAGGGCGCGATGCTCGGACTGAAAAGCACGGTTGTCGGACTGATTGCGGCGACAGTGCTGTCTGTCGGTATGGAGATATTTTTCTCAGACGGAATTAAAACCGCAGTGTTCCAAACAGCGAATTTCTACGTCTCCCTCATCATTTTCGCTGTCGCGCTTTTCTTACTGCTATACAAGAAGATCAATCCCATCTTGATCATCGGCGGTTCCGCGGTCGTTGGTATCATCGCCGGCTATAGCGGATTGATCCGCGTATGAACGAAGCCTCATATGTCGAAGGTATTTTGCCTGTTTTTTCCAAAAAACGGTTGCAATCCACATTCGGATTTAGTATAATTAGCTTAGGGTGACAGAAATAATCCGAACCTGCTGAAAATGGCAATATTTCGGCAATTTTCGGCTTATCGATCTTGGCAGGCGCCAGCCTGCCTGCACTTTCT
>CADAUE010000138.1 GCA_902790985.1 uncultured Ruminococcus sp. | reverse complement strand
CGAATCTGAACTGATCGAAGAGACAGAGGCTATAACAGACCTGCAGCGGTCTGTGAGAGCCTGGTATGCGGCTTCTCCGTTGTCCTCGTCACGCTTCATGTGAGCGTATACGTAGATCTTTTCGACCTTTCCGATAGTATCTAAGCTCAAAAAGACGATATAGCGAAACGCGCCGGTATTGATCAGATCATAGGTGATCCTGCGTCTGCGAAGATCCTGCATCGACTGCGCGTGGACTGTAGCGATGAATGATACGCCCGAGCGCAAAGAATACATCAACAGATCGACGTCATCCCTCTCGCCCATCTCGTCGCATACGATGATATCCGGCGCCATACTGCGGATCGCACAGTTCGCTGCGACGCCTTTCGGGTACCCGGCGTATACATCGCATAATCCAAGTGAGAAACCGTATTTTCCGCGACTGTAAGCGCTTAGCTCTTCCCTTTCATCGAGAAGGCTGACCCTGTACCGATACGACAGTTCCCGTGCCATATCGCGTATCATCGTCGTTTTACCGCGACCGGGAGCGGAACATAAGAGTACGCCGCCGAGAGGGTCGATCTTCTGTAAAAGCGACAGCGAACATCCTCGAACATCTCTGGGGATCCGAAAGCTCAGCGTCCCGATATCTCTGACATTCGAAAGTTTACCGTTATTGATCACCGCTTTGCCGCAGATACCGACTCTTATGCCTCCTTTCACCGTGATAAAGCCGCTGTTGATCTCATTTTGAAACGCGTAAATCGAATAATCACACAGCTTAAGTACCGTATTTTCGATATCCTTACCGCTGATCGTTACCAGCCCTTTCGTAAGATAAGAATCAGTTAGGCACCCGTTTTCCGTCACATAAAACAACCTTTTCGACAGATAGATGCACAGCGGTCTGTCAGAACGCAGTACGATCTCCGTGATCTTATCTTCGACCGCACTGCGAACATTTTGAAGCCCACAGCTGCAATGCTCCGGCAAATACTCCGTAATAATATCCAAACATTTGTTTTCCATCACTTTCACCATCCTCAATGATCGGTCCGAATTCTCGGAATAGTAAATCATATGAGGACGAGTTCAAAGATAGAACCTGTCCAAAAGAAAAATCCCCGTCCGCGTGGACAGGGATTCTACTGTATCCTTTATTCATTGATCATTCGGAGCAGTTCCTCTTCGGTGATAACGGTGATCCCGAGACTCTGCGCCTTTGTCAGCTTTGAACCGGCATCCTCACCGGCTAAAACATAATCTGTCTTTTTAGATACCGATGAAGAAGTCTTGCCGCCGTTCTTTTCGATCAGCGCAGACGCTTCTTTACGGCTCATAGTCGGAAGCGTACCGGTCAGAACAAAGGTTTTACCGATGAAGTTGCCTTCTTTGACCTTCGGCTGCAAAGGCTTCATCAGAACTCCGAGTTCCTTTAGCTCGTCGATCAATCTCCTCGTACCCTCCAGATGGAAGTAATCGTACACAGATTGTGCCATGATCGCGCCGAAGCCATCGATCGCAGCTATCTCTTCTTCACTTGCATCAAACAGCTTATCGATACTAAGGAAATGCTCGCACAGCAATTTTGCCGCCTTTTCACCGATATGACGAATTCCGAGCGCGTATACCAAACGATTGATCTCAGCGGTTTTTGACTGTTCGATCGCGTTGATCAGATTGTCCGCCGACTTCTCACCCATTCTGTCGAGATCCGCGATAGCCTCAGCCTTAAGGTGATACAGATCGGTGAAGGTCTTGATCAGTCCGGCGTTGAGCAGCTGTTCCAATAGCGCGGGACCGAGCCCGTCGATATCCATCGCGTCACGCGATACAAAGTGGATCAGATGTCTTAAGAGCTGTGCGGGGCAATCGGTGTTAGTACATCGCATCGCCGCTTCACCTTCCTCACGGACAACCTTGCTGCCGCAGGAGGGGCAATATTCAGGGAAAGCATAGGGTTCGGTATGATCGCCGTGACGCACCAATGACAGCACCTCGGGAATGATCTCTCCCGCTTTGCGGATCAGTACAGTATCACCGACGTTGATCCCCTTCTCGCGGATGAAATCTTCGTTGTGCAAAGTCGCGCGCGATACGGTCGTACCGGCAAGCAGCACCGGTTTGAAGATCCCGACCGGCGTCAGCGCTCCTGTTCTGCCGACGTTGATCTCGATATCGAGAAGCTCCGTTTCCTTTTCCTCGGGCGGATATTTATATGCCTCAGCCCATCGGGGGAACTTCGCCGTACTGCCTAAGATCTCGCGATCCGCAAGGCTGTTGACCTTGACCACCGCGCCGTCGATATCACAGGGCAGATCACCTCGATGCGCGTCGATATAGTCGATCTCTTTGAGAACGTCGTCGATCGAATCATAGCTGCGATAAAAAGCTATCGGAAATCCCAGCTCCGTTAAATAATTCAGCGACTGGACATGGGTCGAGAGTTCAAATCCCTCGACCTGTTGGATATTGAACACAAAGATATCCAGATCACGCTTGGCGGTAATCTTCGCGTCCTTCTGACGCAAAGAACCTGCCGCGGCGTTACGAGGATTTTTAAAGGGCTTTTCGCCGTTATTCTCCTGCTCCATAACGATTCTTTCGAATGTCGCCACGGACATATAGACCTCGCCCCTTACCTCCAGAAAGGCAGGAGCGTTCTTTATCCGTTTCGGAAGACTTTTGATCGTCATCAAATTATCGGTAACATCCTCACCGGTCGTACCGTCGCCGCGGGTCGAGCCGCGTACGAATACGCCGTTTCGATACTCGCAGGAAACCGACAGACCGTCGAACTTAGGCTCAACGACATAGACAGGGTGATCGATCACCTCGCGCACCTTGCGGTCAAAGTCGCGAATCTCATCAGCAGAAAAAGAATCATGCAGGCTTTCCATCGGTACGGCGTGAGTAACGGGAGAGAATTTCTCGCCCTTACTGCCGCCGACACGCTGTGTCGGAGAATCAGAAGTGATCAGCTGCGGAAACTGCGCTTCGATATTCTCCAACTCTCTGAGCAGCATATCATACTCATAGTCGCTGATCTCGGGATCGTCTTGATTATAGTAACGGTCATTGTGATAATTCAGCTCTTTTGCGAGCTGTAACGCTCTCGCTTTTGCTTCTTCAAATCCCATAACTCACCTGCGCACAGCGGATGTGCCCTTTTCTCTGAGATAGGTGCTTTCGAGATCGGCAAGATGGAGCTTTACGGCAAGCGGATACATATCATACGCCTGGCTGATTTGATTGCTGTTTTTGTCGCCGAATTCTCCCATATGCCAGCGAATTGCCATCATTTCTGAAGCCGTAAGCTTAACAAAGTAGCCGACCAAATATGCTGACTTTTCGCCGTGTCCGTACGGGAAAGAATCATCAACGGTATAAAACGGTTTTTCTTCCCAAACCTTTGTTTCAGGATTTTTTACATTTCTCATTTCAGTTTTGTAAAAATTTGTTTTACAAAGGTCGTGGCAAAGAGCAACCAGTGCGATTGTTTCATCGCTTATCTTTTCGTAATCTTTTGAAACACTTTCGTTATAAATCGCTGCCTCTTTTACAAGGTTTCTATAAACATTAAGACTATGTTCAAGCAGTCCGCCTGCATAATCACCGTGAAACCTTGTTGAAGCCGGAGCTGTAAAGAAATCAGTGCCTTTTATCCATTCAAGAAGCATTTCGCTTCCTTTTCTTTTAATTTTTTCTGTAAAAGTGTTTATAAATTCTTCTTCGAGTTCTTTTCTTTTATCAGCCGTAAGCATATCAACCCTCCTTTAAATATTTGATTTTTACGCCGTCTTTTTCAAAGATGTTCAGGATTGTTTCCTGTATCTGCTTGGCGATGTATAAATCAATCGCTTTGCTATCGCCTTCACCCTCAATTTTAATACCAAAAGCCGCTGCATACTGCTTAAACAGTTCCCAGCACTCATACTCAAGGTCATCAAAAAAAGTAAGAGTGTCAGCCTTAATTTCTTCAGGGGCGTGAATTATAGTTCCGTCCCCGATTTCATATTCTTTCATCCTATC
>CADAUE010000137.1 GCA_902790985.1 uncultured Ruminococcus sp. | reverse complement strand
GGCGGCGAAGGCGGCGGTGAAGGCGGCGGCGAAGCAAACGCCGAATAAGCCTATTCCTACAGCTTAGTACAATATTTGTTAACAGAGAAACTACTCTAAAGGAGAAACAGATATGATTTCAGTTGCTATCATGGGTCACGGTGTTGTCGGCGGCGGCGTCGCTGAGATACTCTATACCCATAAACAAAAGCTCTTTGCCGCGATCGGCGAAGAGATCGACGTCAAGCATATCCTCGATCTGAGAGAATTTCCCGACTCTCCGTACGCGGAGCGTTTCACCAAGGACTTCAACGTCATCGCCGATGATATCGAGGTGCGCGTTGTCGTCGAGACGATGGGCGGTCTGCATCCCGCTTATGAGTTCGTCAAGGAGTGTCTGAGCCGAGGAAAAAGCGTCGTCACCTCCAACAAGGAGCTTGTCGCGGCATACGGCGCAGAGCTTTTGGCGATCGCTTCCGAGCAGAACGCCAACTTCCTCTTTGAAGCCTCCGTCGGCGGCGGTATCCCGATCATCCGTCCGATCAACCAGTGTCTGGTCGCGAACAACGTCAGCGAGATCGCCGGTATCCTCAACGGTACCACCAACTTCATCCTGACAAAGATGATCCATGAGGGCATGGGCTTTGAAGAAGCCTTGAAGCTCGCGCAAGAGCTCGGCTATGCTGAGCGCAACCCCGAGGCTGACGTCGAGGGTCACGACGCGTGCAGAAAGATCTGTATCCTCGCGTCACTGGCATTCGGCAAGCACATCTATCCCGACGCGGTACATACCGAAGGCATCACAAAGATCGCCGCTGCCGACGTAGAATATGCGGAAGCATGGGGCGGCGTCATCAAACTGATCGGCTCTGTCAAAAAGCTCGATAAAGACACCATCGACATCATCGTAGCGCCGATGTTCGTACCGAACAACAGCCAGCTCGCCAATATCGACGACGTTTTCAACGGCATCATGGTACGCGGCGACTGCACCGGAGACGTCATATTCTACGGCAAGGGAGCAGGTAAGCTGCCTACCGCTTCGGCGGTCGTTGCCGATATCGTCGACAGCATCAAGCATCTCAAATCGCGCAAGTATCTGTCATGGGCAGACTCGGACAACAGCTCCGTTCTCCCCTATCGGGACAGCGTCAGAGCGATGTTCGTCCGCGGCGTAGCAGACGACAAAGCAGCCGCATATGATAAGGCAAAAGCCGTATTCGGCGATATCCATATTCTGACAAAGGACAACGCGCCCGAGACAGAGGTCGCGTTCATCACCGAGCCGATCGCTCTGAGTGACTTTGAAGCGAAGAAGGAACAGCTCGACGGCGTCAAGGTCGAATCCGTCATCCGTATCGGAGACCTTTAAACAAATTGAAAATTGACAGTTGAAAGTGGAAAATTTATTATGAGATTACTGTCATCAGTATTCATTAATAACTTTCAACTTTCCATTTTCCATTTTCAACTTGAATACTGGGGGTTATGAAACAACATGAGTTTGATAGTCATGAAGTTCGGCGGCACATCCGTCAAGGACGCCGAACGCATCCGTAACGTTGCCGGTATCGTTACCGACAGCTACAAAAAAGGCAACAGCGTCGTGGTCGTCGTATCCGCACAGGGAGACACCACCGACGACCTAATCGCAAAGGCGGAAGAAATATCCAAGAATCCTACCAATCGCGAAATGGATATGCTTCTCGCCGCAGGTGAAGAGATCTCCGCCTCGCTTCTGGCGATGGCGATCCAGGAGATGGGTTATCCGGCAATCTCGCTGACAGGCTGGCAGGCAGGCTTTCTGACCTCCTCCGCCCACTCGCAGGCACGTATCCGTCAGGTCTATCCCGACCGCATCCGTCGTGAGATCGACCAGAAGAAGATCGTCGTCGTCTGCGGTTTCCAAGGGTTATCCCGCTATGACGATATCACCACCCTCGGCCGCGGCGGTTCCGATACCAGCGCAGTTGCGATCGCGGCTTCCATGCACGCCGATCTGTGCCAGATCTATACCGACGTCGAAGGCGTTTTCACCGCTGATCCTCGTAAGGTGCCCGACGCGATGAAGCTGCCGGAGATCTCTTACGACGAGATGCTGGAGCTCGCGACCTTAGGCGCGCAGGTGCTCAACAACCGTTCCGTTGAAATGGCGAAGAAATACAATATCGAACTCGAAGTCCTTTCATCCTACACCAAGGCTCCGGGTACAATCGTAAAGGAGAAGGTAAAAATGGAAAAAATGCTTATCAGCGGCGTCGCGAAGGATACCGACGTTGCCCGCTTATCGATCACCTGTATTCCCGACAGACCCGGGATGGTATTCAAGCTTTTCTCTAAGCTTGCGGCCAGGAAGATCAACGTTGACGTGATCCTGCAGAGCGTCGGCAGAGACGGCACCAAGGACATCGCCTTCACCGTAGCGCAGAACAAGGGTCAGGAAGCGAAAGAGATCTGTGAGAAGTTTGCCGATAATGTCGGCGCGACAGGCGTTGACTACAACGACAATATCGCGAAGGTATCTATTGTCGGCGCGGGTATGGAAAGCCACGCGGGTGTTGCCGCGAAGATGTTTGAAGCGCTGTTTGACAGACAGATCAACATCCGCATGATCTCGACCTCTGAGATCAAGGTCTCTGTCATCATCGACAAGGATGACGCTGACAAGGCTGTTTCCGCGATCCATGAGAAATTCTTCCCCAAAGAGGGATAATTCTATTTTAGAATTTTCTCTTCCCCATTACCATAACAAAAAGCGCTGTAGTTTCAAGCTACAGCGCTTTTCTTTTGGAATAATTAGGTTTTTGTTTACGTTGATGAGAGATATCAATCAGCGTTCTTCAGTGCGACAGCGTAGACGATCAGAGAGATCAAGTCAACGATCGCGGTCGCGATCAGCATGATACCGGTAACAGTCCACATAACCACGGTAGAACCGAACGGATTGAACGCAAGGATGATACCCAGGATGATCGAGAGGATCGCACTGAAGATACCGAAGAAACCGATCGGTCCGTTAGCACGGATAGTCAGGAACTCCGTCAGCTTGAAGATACCTTCTACGATCATGATGATACCGAAGATCATCGTCATAGCGGTGAAGATACCGATAACAAAACTGGACGCCGCCGCGAAGAAGCCGCCGATCGCGATCATCAGCAGGGAGACGGCAAGAGCGCCGCCGTTGATGCTGCCGCCTTTTCTTCCGCCGAGCAGACTGCGGATCAGCGCGATCACACCGCACACGAACATAACGATGCCGAATACGATAAAGATGATCTGCGCGAAACGTTCACCGTCGATCAAGATCAATGTACCGACTACCGCCTCAAAAATGATGAGCAGGATGGTCGGGATCAGAAATTTTGCTTTTGACATAAAAACCTCCTCAAAAGTTGACCCATAACGGATCTTTATATTCTCCTCTGCCTAATACTAATCCTTAAAAAAACCTTTATCAAGGATTAGTATAAACAGGGATTTCTACCAAATATTACTCGAAATCGTAATCGTCCTTGTACCTTTCCTTAAAGATATCAAAGACCTTCTGCAGGATCTCCTCGTCATCGATACCGACGTAGTTTTCGTTCTCGTCGTCAACAGAATCGATCCGCAGGATCATGACCTCGTTCTGCTCCTCTTCCTCCACGGGAAGCAGGATGATGTACTCGTCGCCGTCGTACTCGACAACGTCGAGGAACTCGAAATCTTTTTCGTTGCCAAGATCATCCTCTAAGGTAATGATCTCAGCCTCATACTCCTCATCTACGAAATCTTCGTTATTCAGCATGATACGCCTCCTCACATATAACCTATGTAGATTTTACACTATATCATGATGAAATGCAAGTATAATTGACAAAAAATAACTCCCGAAGCCGAAAGCCTCGGGAGCATTTTGATCAATCAATAATTCTAATAAAGAAATTACTCGTTGATAGCGATAACAGCGCCGGAACCTACGGTACGGCCACCCTCACGGATAGCGAAACGCAGACCGACTTCGATAGCGATAGGAGTGATCAGCTCAACATCCATCTCAACGTTATCGCCGGGCATGCACATCTCAGTGCCCTCGGGCAGAGAAATGGTACCGGTAACG
>CADAUE010000136.1 GCA_902790985.1 uncultured Ruminococcus sp. | reverse complement strand
AGCCCGCTTTGAAAGGCTCAAGAGAGCGATGGCGAAGCTCGGCATCACCGGCATGACCGTCACCCATGTCATGGGCTACGGCGCTCAGAAGGGCAAGCCGGAATACTACCGCGGCGTTTTGATAGACAGCAACTTGCTGCCGAAGATTCAGGTCGAGATGGTCGTTTCCGCGATCCCTGTGCGTGACGTCATCGAAACCGCAAAGAAAGCGCTCTACACCGGTCACATCGGCGACGGCAAGATCTTCGTCTATGACGTCGAGAACGTCGTCAAGATCCGCACCGGCGAAGAAGGCTACGACGCCTTGCAGGGCGACGAATAACCGGGACTTTAGGGGAACCGTTTCGTTTCCTTTCCCAAAGGTCTTGTCTTCATCAACAAAGCTTATTGAAAGCTGTCAAAATATCGTTCTACGGCTCCTCTAATGTTTACAGGCTGCACCTTTTATGATGCGGCCTGTATTTTTGTTTCTTGATTTTATCTTATCGGAGCCCCTTCCGGTTCTCAGAATGGCGTCTCGGTTTTTGCTACTTAATATTACTTGACAAGCGGGCTGCTTTGATCTATACTATAGTTAGCTTTTGCTAACCAAAGCTTTTATTTTTATCCTATGGTTAGTTATATCTAACCGATAAATGTGTCATGATGGAGGAAATATGATTAAAGTAACGTTAAAAATCGACGGGATGATGTGCGGCATGTGCGAGAGCCATATCAACGACGTCGTACGACAGAGCTTTACGGTCAAAAAGGTAAGCTCGTCCTATAAGAAAGGTTTTACCGAGATCCTCAGCGAGCAGGAGCTGGACGAAGCGGCGCTGCGCGACAAGATCGGCGCGATCGGCTACAAGGTGTTGGAGATCCGGCAAGAGCCGTATGAAAAGAAGAAGTTCTCGCTGTTTGGGAGGTAACATGGCTATCGTAGAATTTGAGAATGTGACAAGGATCTACAAAAGCGGCGAGCATGAGCTGCGGGCGCTGGATCACGTCAGCTTCAGGCTGGATGAGGGAAAGATCGTGGTCATCCTCGGACCGTCCGGAGCGGGCAAAAGTACGCTGCTGAATCTGCTGGGCGGTTTGGATAGTCCGAGCTCGGGCAAGATCACGGTAGGCGGCAGGGATATCAGCACGCTGTCCGATAACGAGCTTGCCGATTATCGCGCTGCGACGGTCGGATTCGTGTTTCAGTTTTATAACCTGATCCCGACGCTGACGGTCTATGAAAATGTCGCGCTGGTGTCACAGATCTCGCCCGATTCTCTGTCCGCAAAGGATATGATCGGCGAAGTCGGGCTGAGCGACCATCTGCACAACTTCCCCTCTGAGCTTTCCGGAGGTGAGCAGCAGCGTATCTCCATCGCCCGCGCGCTTGCCAAGAATCCGAAGATTCTGCTGTGTGACGAGCCGACGGGAGCGCTTGACTCCGAGACCGGCGTCATGGTGCTCAAGCTCCTGCTCAGCATGGCGAAGAACTACGGCAAGACCATCGTCATCGTCACCCATAACCAGAGTATCGCGAAGATGGCAGACGTGGTCATCCGCGTCAAGAACGGCAAGATCCGCTCGATATCTGAGCAGGAGGATCCCATGAGCGCTGACGAGGTGGAGTGGTGATGCTGTTACGAAAGCTGCTGCGCACCGCATGGAGCTACAAAGCCCAGTTCATCTCGATGATCATCATGATCACGCTGGGAGTGGGAATGTTCCTCGGCTTCAATATGGAGTGGGCGACGATCGAGTACGATACCGGCAAATTCTTTTCCGATACCGGCTACGCCGATTACCGCCTGTATTCACAGGAGGGCTTCACGACAGAGGATTATGAGAAGATCGCGTCGATCGAAGGCGTCAGCGCCGCGACGCGGTTTCTGTCAGTGAACCTCGATATCATAGGGGAGAAGAACAAGTCGCTTGCTTTGGACGTCAGCGAAAATTACACCGTCTCTACTTTTATACCGATCAGCGGCAAAGAATATGACGAGGATACCGAGGGCTTTTGGCTGTCGGACAAATTCGCCGCGGCAAACGGCTACGCGATCGGCGATACGCTCCGATTGGATTTTCGCGGATCAGAGATCACAGGCGAGATCGTCGGACTGATCAAATCCGGAGAGCATATGATCTGTGTCGCCGACGTCAACCAGCTGATGCCGGATTATAACACCTACGGCTACGCGTATATCTCGCCGAAGTGGTTGAATACGATACTGAACGACAAGATCGGCTCGACCTTTACCGATGAGCTGAAAAAAGCGCGTGTTCCCGAAGAATTCATCGACGAAAGCTTGATGAAGCTGTTTGTGAGCGACGATACGCTGACAGACGCCGAGACCGCGATCTATGCCCAGATCAACCTTTTGTCCGATATGGATAAGCAAAGTCTCGAGAGCGCCGTCAAGGACAGGCTCGGTCGGACGATCATGGTCACCTCAAAGGAAGACCATGTCGTCTACAGCGAGGCGATGGGCGAGAGCGAAGAGGGCAAGACGATGGGCTCGGTGCTGCCGGTGCTGTTTTTGGCGATCGCCGTGCTGACGATGGTGACCACCATGCACCGTATCGCCACCAAGGAAAAGACCCAGATCGGCACGCTCAAGGCGCTGGGCTTCAAGAATCGCAGGATCCTTTTGCACTACACCTCCTACGGGCTGTTCATCGGCGTTGTCGGCAGTTTGCTGGGCGTCGCGCTGGGCTATGGGATCTGCAAGGCGGTCATGAGTGAGAACGGCATGATGGGTACCTATTTCGATATGCCCGACTGGAGTGCGGTGATCCCCGCATTCTGCTATCCCGTGATGGCGGCGGTGATCATCTTTCTGACCTTGATCAGCTTTTTGTCCGTCAGACAGCAGCTGAAAGGGACGGCGGCGGACGCGCTGCGTCCTTACGCGCCGAAGAAAATGCGCAAGATCCTGCTCGAGAGAGCGCGGTTTTGGGATCGTCTGCATTTCGGGACCAAGTGGAACATCCGCGATCTGAGCCGTCACAAAAGCCGTTCGGCGATGACGCTGTTCGGCATCGTCGGCTGTATGGTGCTGATGGTCGGAGGGCTCGGTATGCGCGACACGATGGCGGGCTTCCTCGATTTGCTCGATCACGATATCTCCAACTATGCGACAAAGGTCAATCTGGCGGAGGATACAGAGCTCAAAGACGCGAAGAAGCTTGCGCAGGAGCTCGACGGCGACTGGGAAAGCTTGACCGGTATCAGCCTTGAGGGCGACACCGTGTCGCTCGACGTCGTTCATAACCCGAAGAATATGCTGAACATCATCGACGAGGATAATGACCGCATCACGCTCAGCGATGACGGAGTTTATCTATGCCTGCGGCTCAAGGACAGGGCAAAGATCGGTGAGACGATCACCTTCTCGCCCTACGGCTCGACAGAGACCTATTCGGCAGAGGTCATCGGCTATAACCGCTCTATCATGACCGAGAGCGTGACGATGACCGATACGCTCGCCGACAAGCTCGGTATCGAATACAGCATTTCATCGATCTACACCGACAGGGCGGTCGATGAGATCGACAGCTCCGATCTGATCTCGGGCAAGCAGGATAAGGCTCAGTTGATGGAGACCTTTAACAGCTTTGTCGCGATCATGGATTCGATGGTGCTGATCCTTATCATCGCTGCGGTTGTTCTGGGGATCGTGGTCCTGTATAATCTGGGGCTGATGAGCTATGTCGAACGTTCGAGAGAGCTGGCGACCCTAAAGGTGCTCGGCTTCCGCAACCGTACCATCGGTCGTTTGTTGATCTCTCAGAATATCTGGCTGACCGTCATCGGCGTCGTGATCGGACTGCCTGCCGGCGTCGGCGTACTGCAGTGGCTGCTGACGGCGCTCGCGGGCGAGTACGAGATGAAACTGATGTTGGGGGCGATGACCTACGGTGTGTCGATCCTGCTGACCTTCGGTGTATCGCTGCTGGTCGGACTGATGGTCGCGCGGAAGAATAAAAAGATCGATATGGTCGAAGCGCTTAAGGGAATCGAATAAGGTTCTATAATACTAAGTAGCAATAAAACACTTTAATATCTATTGCGGAGAATTCCGCATAACTGCGTTGTCAGTCTTGACAGGCGCCAGCCTGCCTGCGCCC
>CADAUE010000135.1 GCA_902790985.1 uncultured Ruminococcus sp. | reverse complement strand
CGTCGCTCGCTGCACTCGGTAGGCATATCCGGTTGGTATGCCTTGACCTCGTGTTGCGGCTCCTCCTCTCCCCATAACGCGGGGCGTTATGGGGACCCCAAGAGTAGACAGGCGCCAGCAGTGACACTAAGCCAATCGCTTCGCTTTTGGAGTGTTGTTGCATGGGTGTTGTTAGCCAAATCAAAGATTTGGACAACACCTCAAGCCTGCCTGCGCCCTCCGCCTTGTTATGCAAAATTCTCCGCTAATATCTTTTTAAAGCTTTTTATTGCTACTTAGTATATAAGCGCGGCGGTTGCAATCGCCGCGCTCTTGTGTTATAGTGAAACCAAAGAAGGTGAAGTTATGTGGTTCAAGCGTAAGATGATCGCCGAGATCAACGCATATTTACAACAGCATTATATCGGTGAAGCGCCCCACGACCGCGCGAGTAAAACTCAGCTCTCCGCACCGGGGTATGTCGGCAAAACAGAGGATGATACTGTCATTTTGGGCAAGCTCGCCGCACCGACCGCACCCGCGCCCAAGGAGCATATGCCCTTGCCGAAAGCGCCGACCGCACCCGCACCCAAGGAGCATATGCCCTTGCCGAAAGTGCCGACCGCACCCGCGCCCAAGGGGCGCATGCCTTTGCAGGTAGCGTCGACACGCGCTTCGATTTTTGACACCGTTACTTTACCCGATCTCAATGATCGTATCAAGCAGCTGGACGAGAGCTTTCAGCAGGCGCTGTTGCGGTTGATCGACGAGCGCGGAATGAAGGACTCCGACTGCTACAAGCGTGCCGGCGTCGACCGCAAGCTGTTCTCCAAGATCCGCTCCAACCCCGATTATCGCCCGTCCAAGCCGACCGCCGTCGCGTTCGCGATTGCTTTACGTCTGAGCTTGGATGAAACCGCTGATTTTCTCCGCAAGGCCGGCTATGCCCTGTCCCGCAGCTCCAAGTTCGACGTCATTGTCGAGTATTTCATCGTCAACAAGCGTTACGATCTTCATCAGCTCAATGTCGCGCTCTACGAGTTTGACCAGCCCTTGATCAACGCTTGAGGGAGTACTTGCCAACATGCCGATTTTTTGCTAAAATACCTATAGTTTAAGTATTTGGAGGTTCCTATGTTAAATGATACTTTTAAGATATTCAAGAGCGGTACCGATATCCGCGGCGTCGCAAGCGCCGGTGTACCCGACGAGCCCGTCAACCTGACCGACGATATCCTTTCTTCGATGGCGGACGGTTTCATCCTGTGGGCTGTCGAAAAGTGCTCGAAGCCGGCGTCCCAGCTGACCGTGTCCGTCGGACGCGACTGCCGTATCTCCGGCGAGCATATCGCCGATATCGTGATCCGCCGACTGGCTGCGGCAGGTGCGAAGGTCTACGACTGCGGGCTTTCATCCACACCGTCGATGTTCATGACGACCGTTGATCTCGGCTGTGACGCCGCTGTTCAAATCACCGCGTCCCACCATCCCTTCAACCGCAACGGGCTGAAGTTCTTCACCTGCGGCGGCGGATTGGACGGAGAGGATATCGAAGCGATCCTACAGCATGCGCAGGACGGTGACAAGCCCGAGTCCCTTCCCGGCGGCACCGTATCGCCCGTCAATTATATGGACAACTATTCCGCCCATCTGCGCGATATCATCTGCCGCGAGGTGAACGCGGAGGATTATGACCACCCGCTCAAGGGCTTCCATATCGTCGTCGACGCCGGCAACGGCGCAGGCGGCTTCTACGCATCGCGCGTTCTCGAACCCTTAGGCGCCGACACATCCGGCTCCCGCTATCTTGACCCCGACGGCATGTTCCCGAACCATGTCCCGAACCCCGAGAACGAACAGGCGATGCAGTCGATCTGCGAAGCTGTGCTCGAGAGCCATGCCGACCTCGGCGTGATCTTCGATACCGACGTCGACCGCGGCGGCGCCGTCGATCGCTTCGGCAAGGAGATCAACCGTAACCGACTGGTCGCTCTGGCGTCCTGCCTTGCGCTCGAGAAAAATCCCGGCGGCACCATCGTTACCGATTCCATCACCTCCACGGGGCTGAACGAATTCATCGAACAGCACCTCGGCGGTAAGCACTACCGCTATCGCCGCGGCTATAAGAACGTCATCAACAAGGCGATAGAGCTGAAAGCACAGGGTATCAGCGCCCCCCTCGCTATCGAGACCTCCGGTCATGCCGCGATGGAGGAGAACTACTATCTCGACGACGGCGCGTATCTGTGTACCAAGATCATCATCAAGGCGGCGCAGCTGCGCCAAAAGGGTGAGAGCTTAGAGAGCCTGCTTGCTGATCTGAAAGAGCCTGTCGAAGCGCAGGAGATCCGCATCAAGATCACCGATAAGGATTTCAAGACCGCCGGTCAGCGCGTGATCGACGCTCTGGAGGCTTATGCCGAACAGCAGTCCGACTGGCACATCGCTCCCGATAACCGCGAGGGCATCCGCGTCAGCTTTGACAAGGACGGCGGCGACGGCTGGTTCCTGCTTCGTTTATCTGTCCATGATCCCATCCTACCTTTGAACATCGAGAGCGATTCAAGGGGCGGCGTCGAGATCATCCGCGACAAGGTCATGACCTTCCTCAAAACCCGGAGCGGTATCGTAGTCTGATATTCCTTTTCCAAAGAGAACCGAAAAACCGCATAAAATCTGAGTTGCAACCGTTGGTTGCGAAAAAATCAGCCGTTTGACAACCCGAATCGATAGCGCAACCACACGGATTTTGTTATCATTCAGCCATCAAAAGAAAAGGAGTATGGATGATGAACATTGAAATTGCGAACAGATTATTACAGTACCGCAAGCGCATGGGACTTTCCCAGGAGGAGCTCGCGGAGAAGATCGGCGTATCTCGTCAGGCAGTCAGCAAATGGGAGCGTGCCGAAGCCGCTCCCGATACTGATAATTTGATTGAGCTGAGCAAGATCTACGGCGTGTCGCTCGACGAAATGCTCAAGGGCAGACCTAAGGCAGATCCGAACAATACGGCTGAGGATTCGCCGACAGCGGGTAACAGCGATACCGACAGCACCTCCGAAGTCTTTAACGCTGAGGATGGCGTTGAAAAAGTACATATCGGTTTTGACGGTATCCATGTCCAAGACAAGAACGGCACCAAGGTTGACGTCGACCGAAACGGTGTATTTGTTGAAGAAAACGGCGAGCAAAAGGTCTATACCGGTACCGACGGTCATATTCATAAAAGCCCTGATATCATTGAAAAAGAAAACGAGCATAAACGGGGCAGCCTCTGGCTCAAGCTGCCGTACCCTATCGTCACAGTGATCGCCTATATCCTGTTCGGTACGCTGAATGTGATGGGCGGTTGGTCATACGGCTGGATCATCTTTCTTACTATCCCGTTATACTATACGCTGGTCAAAGCCATCCTCATGCGCAAGGTTAAGGTCTTCTGCTATCCTGTGCTGGTAGCGATGGTCTATTTGATCATCGGCTTTGCGTTCAACTGGTGGCATCCGGGCTGGGTACTGTTTCTGACTATTCCGCTGTTCTATTGGATCGTCGACTAAGAGAATCGATCGGCTCGTCAAAAAGCCCAAAATCTTGTAACTACTTGTCAGAATTCGCACAAAATAAGCGATTCTTAATTCCCGATCAGCACTAACGGTTAAAAATTTGACATAAATATTGACAAAGGCTGATAATACTAATAATATGAGTGTGTAATGTACGGTGCCGTATCGCGCCGTGCCTTGTATGAACGCATATTCAATTAGGAGGAGACACAATGGTATTAGAAAAGATTAAGGTTATCCTTGCTGAGCAGTTTGATGTAGAAGAAGATTCCATCAAGCCCGAGACAGACCTGCAGGATGATCTGGGCGCGGATTCCCTTGATGTCGTAGACCTGCTGATGTCCATCGAGGACGAGTTCGAGATCGAGATCCCCGACGAGGAGATCGAGAACATCCGTACTGTAAGCGATCTGGTCAGCTACATCGAATCCAACATCTAAAGCGTATCACACGACAGGGCGGCTATATGCCGCCTTATTTTTCCCTCATCACGGAAAAATGTGGGATAGTCAAAAGTAAATATTGAAAAAGAGCATAGGAAGCTCCAAAATTGTAGTTGCTGAGACAACAATAAGGGAG
>CADAUE010000134.1 GCA_902790985.1 uncultured Ruminococcus sp. | reverse complement strand
TTCCGATTCTTCTGTTACCGGCTCCTGTCACACGCCCTCTGCCTTTTTACATTTGTGACTTTTGCCTATTGACAAACGGTCACTACATAACAGTATTACCTCCTGTTATCACAGATCGCGCATCGTCAGAGAGATGCGCTTTTTCTTGACGTCGACCGAGAGGACCTTCACCTTGACGATATCGCCGACCTTCAAGACCTCGGACGGGTGCTTGATGAACCTGTCGCAGATACGGGAGATATGCACCAGACCGTCCTGATGCACGCCGATATCGACGAACGCGCCGAAGTCGATGACGTTGCGTACCGTTCCCGTCAGCTCCATGCCCTCCTTGAGGTCGCTGATGTCCAGCACATCCGAGCGCAGCAGGGGCTTGGGCATCTCGTCACGCGGATCGCGCCCGGGCTTTGACAGCTCCTTGACGATGTCGTCGAGGGTGGGCAGACCGACCTGCAGCTCTTCGGCAAGCGTCTTTCTGCCGTGCTGCTTGACCCTTTGGAGGATGTCGGAGAACTTCGCTGTCTTGATCTCGTTATCGGTGTAATCCAACTTCTTCAACAGCCCTTTGGCGGCAGCGTAGCTCTCGGGATGGACGCCGGTGTTGTCGAGCGGATCACGACTTTCCGGCACACGCAAAAAGCCCGCGCTCTGCTCAAAGGCTTTGGGCCCCAGCTTCGGGACCTTCTTCAGCTCGGCACGCGTTTTGAACGCGCCGTTTTCCTCACGGTACGCGACGATGTTCTTGCACACGGTCGCGTTCAGCCCCGCTACCCGCAGCAGCAGCGCGGGTGACGCTGTGTTCAGATCCGCGCCGACCGAGTTGACGCAGTCCTCGACCACACCGTCGAGGGTCTCGCCGAGCCGCTTTTGCGGCATGTCGTGCTGGTACTGACCTACGCCGATCGCTTTCGGTTCGATCTTGACCAACTCCGCCAAAGGATCCTGCAGCCTTCTCGCGATAGACACCGCGCTGCGGAGCGTCAGATCCAGCTCGGGCAGCTCGCTCGCGGCGAGCTTTGACGCGGAGTAGACCGACGCGCCCGCCTCGCTGACGACCATGTAATAGACCGTGTGATCGGCTTCCTTGATCGCGTCGGCGGCGAACATCTCGGTCTCCTTGCTCGCGGTGCCGTTGCCGATGGAAATGATGTCGACGTTATGCTTTTTGATCAGCTCCAGCAGCTTTTTCTTTGACTGAGCGATCCTCGCTTCTGAGTGGGTCGGGTAGATCACGGCGGTGTCCAGCACCTTGCCGGTGTCGTCGACGACCGCCACCTTGCAGCCCGTGCGGTAGCCCGGGTCGAGTCCGAGGACGGTCTTGCCCTTGACGGGCGGCTGCATGAGCAGCTGCTTGAGGTTCGTCGCAAAGACCCTCATCGCGTTCTCACAGGCGGTATCGGTCAGCTCCGCGCGGATCTCGCGCTCGATGGACGGAAAGATCAGACGCGAGTAAGCGTCCTCGCCCGCGGCTCTGAGGAGATCGGAACACAGAGGGTTCGTTCCTTTGTCGAGAGCGCGGTAGATGATATTCAGCGCAAGGGACGGCTCGAGCACGATCCCGACCTTCAAAAAGCCTTCTTTCTCTCCCCTGTTCACCGCCAAAATACGATGACCCGCGATCTTCTTGACCGCTTCGGAGTAGTCGTAATAGTTGGCATATACGCTGTCCTGCTCCTCGTCCGTCGCGGTCGATCTGAGCAGGGCGTTTTTGCGGAAGATGGGGCGCAGGTGACCGCGGATCGCCGCGCTGTCGGAGAGCATCTCGGCGATGATATCCATCGCTCCGCTGATCGCGTCCTGCGCGGTGGGGACTTCCTTTTCGTCGCTGACAAAATCCTCGGCGGCTTTCATGGGGTCAAAGCCCTTTTCCTGCCGTATGATCGCCAGCGCCAGCGGCTCCAGCCCACGCTCTTTCGCGACCGAGGCGCGGGTCTTTCTCTTGGGTTTATAGGGACGGTAGATGTCCTCGAGCTCACTCAAGGTCTGTGCCTTATCGAGCGCTGAGCCGATCTCGTCGGTCAGCTTTTCCTGTCCCTTGATCAGCTCGCGGATCTCCTCCCTGCGCTTGTCGAGGTTGCGCAGATAGTCGAGCTTTTCGCTGAACTCGCGGATGAGCTGGTCGTCCATCGAGCCGTGCATCTCCTTGCGGTAACGCGCGATAAAGGGGATGGTGTTGCCGTCGTCGAGCAGGGTGATGATGTTCTGCGCGTACTCCTCTTTGATGTTGAATTGTTGTGCCAAAACGGTCGAATATTCCATAGGTCTCTCCGATTTCTCATTTTGTGTTTTCAAGCTTTGCCCGGTGGCGTTTCATCGCGCTCACGATCAGCACATAGATCAGCCCGAGCAGCAGGATCAGCGCCATGCCGATCAGGATCCACCACACGCAGCCCATGAACGGCAGCTCGGCGCAAAAGCCGAACGCTCCCGCGGGACTGCCCCAGTTGAGGAAGAAATAGGGATAGTTCTTGCCCGGGACAAACTCCCAGCCGTTGACGAAACCGATCGCGGCATAGATGATATACGCGATCGGCGGCAGCAGCGAGAAGAACGTGTGCTTCTTTTTCAGATCGCCGAACACCCCCGTAACAAAGAAGTCGATGATCGCCGCGATCGGCACGACGACATGGGTGAGGGTGTTGCGCAGGTTCCACGCCTGATCGCCCAGCGTCGGCGCAAGCACGAAGGTGAACACCGCGCCCGTCAGCGTGATAGCGACCGTACCGACGAATTTGAGGATAAACCAGCCGTTATTCACCGGCTTTTTCCCGAGCAACAGTACCGCCCCGATCGCACAGATCAGCGCGATGGCGATATTCGACTGGATCGTAAAGAGCATGAACACCTGCGGCCCGCTCATAAAAGCGCCCAAGCCGCCGATATAGCTTGCGTACACGCCGACCGCCGCCGCGATGACGACGACGCATTTGAGGATCAGCGAAACCGCCCGGCGCTTGGACGGGATAGTTGTGATTTGCATAACGACATCTCCTGTATTTTCTGTCATAAAAGACCCGAAGGTGACGGTATCGAGTTCGATCGGGTCATCATTACGGTTATTATACCAAGAACCCCCGCCCGATGTCAATCATCCGGCTGCCGCCGTACCTTCCGCCGGGTATCACACGATCGCCTTTTTGTGTCAGTTGTCACAGAGGTACGCGCAGGCGCTTTTTGAGGTGGTATATTCGGGCAGTCGGTTACCGCGGTTGAAGCCATCACAGCCATATAATACTGTAAGTAGCAAAAAAAATAAACATCAAATAAACATCAAATGAACATCAAGTGGAGTTCGGCTAAAATACGATGCCATCGCATATCAGCCGAAGATGTTTACGCAATAATTGCGTGTTATCTATCACTTGTTCAGTGAGCAAGTCCTTATGTACTGCCTGACGTCCGCTCCCTCGTCTAAATAGTGCAGGAGTATCTCGGCGCAGGCGCGGCTGTCGCTGTCAGCCTGATGGTGGTTCAGACAAATGCCGTAATAGTCACACATATCGTTCAGCTTGTGGCTGATGCCGGGGAGCAGCCGCCTGCCCATCTGCACCGTGCAGATATAGCGCACATACGGCCGCCAGTCGATGCCGTAATCGCGCAGGCACTTCTTCAGCACACCCATATCAAATACGGCGTTGTGTGCCACAAGCAGACCGCTTGAAAACATCGGCTCGATCCTCTCCCAAAGCTCCGGGAAGGTCGGCGCGCCCATGACCGTTTCTTCGCTGATACCGGTAAGGCGCGTATTGAAATAATCGAAGGGCTGTTCCGGATCGACGAGAGAAAAATACTCGTTGACGATCACACCGTCCTCGACCACAGCGATACCGATGGCGCTCATTCTGTTGTTATATCGGTTCGGCGTCTCTACGTCAAACACAATGAATCGTGACATATCCGAACCTCCTGCTTCTATCAGTTCTCGCCGTAAATGATCCTCTCGTTGATATCCTTGTCAGCCGGACAGAAATCATAGTCCGGGATCTCATCGGGTGTGATCCAAGCGACGGCGTTATGCTCCAAGAGCCTGATCTCACCGCTCTCGATTTGTGCATGAAACAGCGTGAGGTGGACGGTGATGTCGGGGTACTCGTGGATGACATCCATGAATGTGTCGCCGACGGAGATCGTCACATCCAACTCTTCCTTGCACTCTCTGACGAGGGCTTCCTGT
>CADAUE010000133.1 GCA_902790985.1 uncultured Ruminococcus sp. | reverse complement strand
CTCCTTGACAGGCGCCAGCCTGCCTGCGTCGCCCGCCGTGCTCTGCAAAATTTATCCCTAATATCTGATTAAATCTTTTTATTAAGGATTAGTATAAAACGCTGAAAAAGTGGTGATCCTATGAGAAAAAACAAGGTCGAATATGCCGTGGTCTGTTCCACCGGCAAGATCCGGCGAAATAATGAGGATAACTTTTACTGCGGCGGTCACTTTCGCGAGGACGTTAGTGCCGTGTGTGACGTAGCCTACAGCGGTAAGGTCGATGCAGACGCGAACGAGCTTTTTGCCGTGTTCGACGGTATGGGCGGCGAGGCATGCGGCGAGGTCGCTTCATATACCGCGGCCGCTCAGTCGGCGCTGTTCGTCTGCGGAAGGGACGCCTACGCCGATTATCTCGGCGAGCTGTGCGAGCTGCTCAACACAAAGATCCGTGAGGAGACCGAGGATCGCTCTCTGGTGCTGATGGGAACAACGGCGGCGATGCTCCAGGTCTTCGGCGAAGACGTCTTCATCCTCAACGCCGGTGACAGTCGTATCTACAAGCTCTCTGACCATGAGCTCAGACAGATCTCACAGGAGCATGTCGCCCAAGGCTACGGCGGCAAGGCGATCACCAAGTTCCTCGGGATGCCGGAGGGTTATGAGGTCGAACCGTACCTTGCCAAGGGCAAGTTCAAGGTGGGAGATATGTTTTTGCTCTGCTCCGACGGCGTGACCGATATGCTGACGGACGAGGAGATCTGCCGCATCATCGACGACAGGATGGACGTGGATGTGCTGGCACGCGCGCTGGTCGACGCGGCGCTCGATAAGGGCGGCGTGGATAATACGACAGCGATGCTGATGCGCTTCACCAAATAAACAGAAACCAAATACCTCTGTAAAGTAGGGAAAGATATGGAATATAAAAACAATAAAACAGCTAACCGCAGGAGATACAAATCACGTTATCACAGCCCACATAACTACAAGACCAAGCGGAGCGGGTCTTCGAACCGCGCGCCGATCCTGATCGGTATCGCGACGTTTGTTATCTTGGCGTCACTGGTGCTGGTGTTTGTCTTCGGGGACAATATCTACAATTTCCTCGACAATACCTTCCACCCCTCGGCGCTGCCCCTCGCCCAGTCAGAGACGATGGGCGTGGTGCTGGAGACCGAAGCCCAGGCGGAGGCTCCCACCGCGGTAGAGGCGCTGCCGACCGACGCGCCGGTGGAACAGGGCGATGATTTCAACCGCCTGCTTGCCGCCGCGGGACTGTCGTCCGGTAACGCGGACGGTTCTCAGATGATCTTTGTCGAAAGCTCCGGTACCTCCGCAAAGGTATATTTCTATGAAAAGGGCGCTGACGGCGTATGGACGCGTCAGTTCGACGTTGTCGACGGCTTTGTCGGAAAAGGCGGCGCGGCGGATACGGTCGGGCCTGCCGATGAGGTCACCCCCAAGGGTACCTATCATATCGAGTTTGCTTTCGGTACTAACAGCAATCCCGGTACCGCGCTCGAGTACACGGCGGTGGATATGAACACCCAGTGGGTCACCGATCCCGCTTCGGTCAACTATAACCGCATGGTGTGGGCAGGGGGCGTTGTCGCCGATTATATGTCCTGCCAGCAGCTATACGAATATACAAAGTCCTACCCCTATGCGGTGGTCTTTGATTACAACCGCAATCCGGTGGACAGCTCGATGGGATGCGCCAAGTTTTTGCACGTCGCGTCTGAGCCTACCTACGGCGGCGTAGGAATCTCGGAACCCGCCCTGCAGACGATCCTGCAGTGGCTCGATCCGAACGCTAACCCCACGATCTCGATCTTCTGATCATACAAAAGGCACATGACCGCTGTCGCTATCGGTTATGTGCCTTTTTTGTTGTTGAGGAAGATTTTCATAATGACCGTATGATCGAGCGTGAGAAAGATTGGGAGTTTTGCCGACCGGAGAAACCGTGTCGTTTATTGACTTTTATTTGTCGACCATATATAATATAAATTGAATATAGTCGGGCGGAACCCCGATCGTACAAAACGATGTGCGCCGGACTATTATTTAGGGTTTAGTATTAACTGTTTAAGGAGGCAACACTTTGAAAATCTCTAAAAAACTACTTGCGATCATCCTCGCGGTCTTGATGACGGTCTCGATGGTAACTGTCGCTGTCGTCAACGTTTCCGCGGCTGCCGGCGATAAGGTCTATTGCCGCGCCAGCTTCGCTCCCAACTGCTACATGTGGAACAATTCTACCAAGGAAAACAATAAGGCATGGCCCGGCGTCGCGATGACCAAGGTCAGCGGCGAGACCGATGTGTACTGCTACACCGTTCCCGATGACAAGTTCGATATGATCATCTTCAACAAAGGCAGCGACGGTCAGACCGACGATCTGAAGTATCCCGGCGGCAACAAGCTCTATGATTATGCCAAACAGACGTGGAGCGATTACAGCGCCGATCCCGTTCCCGTGATCAGCGTTTCCAAAGAGGGCGGCAGCTTCAAGGACTCTGTCGACGTCAATATCACCGTTACCGACGCGACCTCCGCTTACTATGCCATCGACGGCGGCAGCCACATCGCGATCAACGGTTCCGTCAACCTAACTCTCGGCGCGAATGTTGCGGAAGGCACTTCCATCAAGCTCGACATCAGCGCGACCAACAGCTACGGCACCACCGCCAAGAGCTTCACCTACAAGAAGAGATCCTCTTCGGGTCCTGTTGACGACGGCAGCACCAGCCCCGCTATCGCGGGCAACTACGCGACCAATCCCAACAACGGCTACGGTAAGCGCAAGACCATCACCGTCGACGGCGATAAGTCCGATTGGGAAAGCTCTATGCTGATCGCGCAGGGCGTTGCCAACGACGACCCCCGCGTCTACGCGCACTGGTCGATGCATGAGATCGCTTTCGATGATTACGCGATGTAGCCGCTTGGGATGATACCAACCTGTACATCATGTATGAGATGGCAAACGTCCAGGATATTGTTGCTCCCGGCGAGGATTACCCGATGACACAGGGCAACCTCTGGATCAACAACATCCCCGTATTCATGTATATCTATACCGGTAACGGCAATATCACCCACGGTGAGACCGCGACCGGCACTCTCTGGGACAGCGGCAACACCTTTGACGCGCACGCGGATCATATCGTTGCCTATTCCACCAACGCATCCAACGGACCGTTCATCTTTACAGCTGATGATGAGGGCTTGCTCGACGCGGATAACCCCGATCTCACGATCGCCAGAGCCGATACCGGCATCGACATCAAGTGGGGCAACGGCAAGACCCTGTCCGGCACGCTGATGGGTATCCCCAAGGCGGGTACGGATAACAATCGTGTGGCGGGCGATTCCGTCGACGCGACTCTGACCGATTTCTATACCGCGGGACATAAGGCAAGCATGGATATGTTCTATGAGATCTCTATCCCGCTCGCGAAGCTGGATATCTCAGCTGCCGACATCGAGAACAACGGTATCGGCATCATGAAGCTCTCTACCTTCGGTACCTCCGGCATGGACTGCCTGCCCTATGACCTCTCTATGTCTGACAACGCGGCTCTGCCTTACTCGAAGGATGCTTCTACCTCCGCTGAGAAAGAGGATGAGGATCACATCACCGTTCCGTTGGCGCGTATCGGCAAGGCGTTCACGCCCGGTGTTGTTACTCCTACTACTCCCGTGGAACCTACCGTAGCTCCGACGCAGGCTCCCACACAGGCTCCGACGCAGGCTCCCACACAGGCTCCGACCCAGGTGCCTACTCAGCCGCAGCCGTCTGTCCGTCTCGGCGACGTCGACAACGACGGCAAGGTGCTGATCTTTGACGCTACGCTGATCATGCGTCATCTGGTCGATATCCCGGTAGCGGTGTTCAACGAAGAAGCCGCGAATGTTGACGGCGACGCTTTCGTTACGATCATGGACGCGACATGGGTCCAGCGCGCGCTGGCAGGTATTCCGGTTCCGTATAATATCATACCGTCCGAATAATCAAGCGATCCGATAAAAGCTGATCGAACAACAGTGAATATGCCCGCCGCGGAAGGTCCTTCCGCGGCGGGCATTGTTTATGCTGCTTTATTTTTGAAAACGATATTGCAGGCGATAACCCGCGGCTTGTACCGGGGAAGTTTATTTAAAATAGTCATTGCGAGGGGCGCAAAGGAAAAGGTAGAGATTGCCACGTCGGAACCTTGTTCCTCCTCGCAATGACAATCTGAAATGCGCCC
>CADAUE010000132.1 GCA_902790985.1 uncultured Ruminococcus sp. | reverse complement strand
GGGCGCAGGCAGGCTGGCGCCTGTCAAGACTGACAACGCAGTTATGCGGAATTCTCCGCAATAGATATTAAAGTGTTTTATTGCTACTTAGTATCAGATGCCCCACGGTTTACTTCTCCGGATTATCGATACGGTATATCTCTTGATTATCGATGTCGATGTTCGGGATGATGACCGGCTGGATGCCGCAGTTAGCGGTGACGGTCGTGATCAACGCCTTCGCATACGGGAACAGTGACTTAAAGGTTTCGGTGTGGATGACTTCTTTCGTTTCATCGGGATCATAGGCAAAGATACCAACGATGATCGCGTGGATCTTGAAGCGGTCGGGGTTTTCTTTATCATGCACCTCGATATCAAAGGTTGCTTTCGCCAGATTCTTGCCCACAGCATACTGAACCTGATAAGAATACTTGTTGCCGAGTCCGATCTTGGCGCCGTTTTCCATCGCGTTGACAAAATCGATCTTGTCCACCTTATAACCCTGTAGGTTTACACTGCTTGCCATAAGATTACCTCCATAGTAAGTATGTCATAAATTTACATCGAATATTATACCAAAACTCTGTTCTAAAGTCAATCGATAAGAGGTTCGCCGACCGGATAGTGTACTTCCATATCGCAGAGGTAACGCTGAAGGAACGTCGCGTCCATTACCTCAACGATCCCGTTGCCGTCAACGTCGGCAGCCTTTTCATCAACGGAGAGCGTCATCGGGATGTTGACCAAATGCCTTAGGATCACGGTCGCATCATAGACGGTGATCTCACGATCATGATCGGCGTCACCGAGCAAGGTTGCATCCGGTATGATCCCATAGTATTCTGTCAGCCACGCGTTGCGCTCAGCACACCAAGATTTCAAAAAATTGAAGTTCTCGTCATAGGTCGAAAAAGGCACCTTCTGATAATTCAACCACCATCTGTTGACACGCCATGTTTTGAAATTCTCGGCGAAGGTATCGGCATAACGATCTCTGAGCGTGTCCAGTAAGCCGCCGTCAGCCGAAATACTCTCGATATAAGGATAATACTGATAATAGACGCGTTTGATCTCTTTTTTGAACCAATCCTTGTTGCACAGCCAACGGTAAAAATTCTTTTGTTCCTGCAAGATTCCGTCGCTGACGCTGGCAGCCTTTGCAGAAGCGGAGTTCAGCTCGCCGTTGAGATTACCCAAAGCAAGGTCATAGTCCCACGGCGGTCCCGCGTAAAGCTTGCCGTCTTTGTAGAAGAAGAATACGGAGCTCAGTCCGAAGTCGGCGGTCTTGGCATACTCGTTGAGCAGATAGAACTTAGCAAAGGAATCCACGTCGATCTTTGGCGTATAGCTGTCTCATCACCCGCTTTCAGCGTGTTGGTGATATCCGTCATCACATCGGTGATATATGACAGCTGTTCACTGTCGGGGTCTTCGGGGTCGCTGAGAGCGAAACGCAGTCCACCGACATTGATGTAGGTAACGTCATCTTCTTTTCGGCTCGCCTCATACTCTAAGAGGAAATCCTTCTTCCCGTCGTTGCTCTCGATATCGATGTCGACCCTGTCCTTTCCTTCCTGTACAGGCTCATAGAGAGTATAGCAGCCGCGGTAAGCGCCGTCGAGCCACAGCTCTACGAATCGCTGTTCGGAAGTATAGGGCAACTCCATTTTTTGAGCAAAATCAAAAACAAGGTAGTTGCGGAGCAGGGTCGGGTCAAAGCAATTGGCAAGCAACGCCCACTTCTTGCCCTTCCCCATTCCCAGCACTTCGGTCTTTTTATCGAACTTAAAGGTAAAAGCTTTCTTCGGGATCGAATCGATCGCCGTACTGTTACCGCGCACCTTAAGCAAAACCGAGTTGCTGAGCGTTGCGCCTTCGGTATCGGTGATACTGATCTGTGCGTTGACATAGCCGTCGGATTTCAAAAGCTGTGTACCGTTACCGTTCTCCGTCGTGATCCGGATCACAGGAACGGACGAAACAAGTTCACCGACAGAAGTGTCATCAAGCTCCGCTCCGACAGAAACGATCTGCGACTTTTCCCCGGAAACAAGATACTCCTGCTCACCGGTTCCTACTGCATAAGGAGAAATCACAGCGCAGCTCAAAAGGATGGCGACAGCCAAAAGATATGCTGATAATCTCTTCATCATACTACTTCCTAACATAAATAACACGATCAGTCCGAATCGCCGTGGAACTTAAGGCACAGCATTGTCAGATCGTCAAACTGTACCGCGTCACCCACAAAACGATTCACTTCACTGTTGACATTTTTCAGTATCTCTTCGGGTTTTGCTTCCGCGTTGAGATTCAGCGCGTCAAGCATCCTCTCAACACCGAACAGTTCTTTATCAGCGTTGTTCGCTTCCGGGACGCCGTCTGTATACAAAAAGAGAGAATCTCCTTCTCTGAGCGTAAACTCATAATCCTTGTACTTCAATCCTGCCATACCGCCTACAACAAAACCGTGCTTATCCTTCATCAGCTCGAATTTACCGCCGTTTCTGCGTATCGCGGGATACTCGTGACCCGCGTTGGAGGCGATCACCTTACCCGTTTCGATATCGAGGATCCCCAGCCAGACGGTCACAAACATATCGGCTTGATTGCTGCTGCAAATGCGGTCGTTGACGAATGTCAAGATCTCGGCAGGCGTACCTCCCATGATCGTTCTGTCACCGATAAGGATCTTTGACGCCATCATGAACAACGCAGCGGGGACACCCTTGCCGGACACATCCGCCATCACCATCGCGAGGTGCTTTTCATCGATCAAAAAGAAATCATAAAAGTCGCCGCCGACCTCTTTAGCCGTATACATCGCGGCATAAACGTCAAACTCTTTTCTCTCCGGAAAGGCGGGAAAGATATTCGGTACCATGCTGTTTTGGATCTGGGTCGCCGTGTTCAGCTCAGCTTTGACGCCGGCGGAAGCGCGTGAGATCTCCGCCTGCTCCAGCACCATATCATGACCATGCTTTGCAATATAGACCGCGATAAAGGCGATAACAGTAAATACCAGTAACCTGGGCAAAAGGCCGTTGACGACCATTGACACAGCCGCTTTTGAGGGATCAATACCCAGCGCGACCACAGAGGAACGAAGACCGTTCTCGATCATGATGTCCGTCCCGTCGGGAAGCTTCGGATAAAAGTTGAGATCAATGATGCCGTAAAATACGGTCAATATACTGGCAAACGCCAGCGATAATACCGAGAGCGTCGCGATCATGACCGTAAAGCCCTTGGAAAAATAGCGGCTCGAAAGCAGCACCGGCAGGATCATGATCAGAATGACATTGTGGTTGAGGATAATGAATAGCTGCGTACACGCAAAAAGCAGCATGATGATCATCACATATTTGAGCCACCGTTTCTTGCCCTTGAATACAAAATAGAGCACAACCGGTACTCCGAACTCCAAAAGGCCGAGGATCGCGAGGATGGTCATCCTATACTTCGCAACGGTAAAGATACCGACCATATTCAGTATCCACGCGGTAACAAGGATCCCGGCACATACGAAGATGACCCACAGCGACAGGCGGTTGGAATCATATTCATTCTGCTCAAAGACCGCGGCGGTCTCGGGCGATTCATATACCTTAAAAAAATCTCTGATCTTCTTCACGACGTCACCCCAGCTTTTTCTTGATCGTCAGCATATTCTGACCGTTCTGATAAAGATACTCGACCTTGTCCATCGTCTTTTTTACCAAAAAAATACCCAGGCCGCCGATCGCGCGCTCCTGAGCCGACAGGGTCGTGTCGGGCTCGGGTCTGTCAAGAGGATTAAAGGGCTTTCCGCTGTCGATGAATGTGATCGAAACCGTAAGAGGTTCTTCCTCGACCTCGATACGCACCGTTGCTTTTCCCGTACCTTTTTCATATGCGTAATGCGCGATGTTTCCAAACAACTCATCGATCGCAACATTGATCTGCATACGAGCCTTCATCAAGCAATCATAGGCGTCAAGCTCATTGTTCACAAAATCGGTGACTTTATCAATGTTCTCGACAACAGCATCTAACGTAAGCTCCTTCACAACTATCACTCCTATTCATCGTGCACGATATCGGTCTGACTACCGATTGAACCGTATGCTTTGATTGTTCATGATTATAGCACAAATTCCGGCGGCTGACAAGGAGAAACCATATGAATATCAAGGAAAAACGAAGTAACCTTTTTTCTAACGGGCTTATCATAACAATTTGCATACGACCTCTTGGCTGTACAACGCGAATCATCA
>CADAUE010000131.1 GCA_902790985.1 uncultured Ruminococcus sp. | reverse complement strand
ACGAGGCGACGATGGCGCAGGGCGCGCTGGCGACCAGCGAGATCAACTACATGTCGATCGGCAGAAAAGCCGCCGGCATGGTCTGCGACATCCTTTTCGAAAAGGTGAAGGTCTCGACCCTGCCCGTCATGTATAAGCACGACTGTACCAATCTGGTAAACAAGGCTGTCAGAGATAAGCTGGGGATCGAGATCCCCGCGACTGCGCTCGGCGAGATCGAGCTGTGGGAGCCTCCGACAGAGCCGCCCGCGGAAACGACCGCGGCGACTGCGGCGCCGAAAAAATCAAACTAACGTAAGCGACACCGCCTATTGATACAGGCGGTGTCTTTTTCTGTGATTTTGTGCATTGTTAACAGTTTTATTGAGAATTCTTCTGTTTGTGAGTTGTAAAATATTGTGATACAATAAAAGTATCAAGATAATACTTTGTGGAGGGAATCGAAATGAAACGTATCTTATCGGTTGTGTTAGCAGTTGGTTTAATCCTGTCGATGATGTTGTCGGTCGGCTTGATTTCCGCAAATTCCGCTCAAGCGGATGTAACGTTTTCTGCCGATACCCAGGCGATCATCCATGACGAGCTGCATGAGGGCGTTAATACGGTCGTTTGTACCGGCGGCAGATACCATAGCTTTCCGTTCTATCCCGAGGGCGCAGGAGAATGGATATTCAGTTTTATCAGCAAGAAAACCGGGTCTATTGTTTCTGCGGCTGTAGTTTATCAAGGAATCGACAGCAGCGGTATTTATGATCTTGACAGCCCGATCAAATGCGCGAGCGGCGGAAATTTTGAGATACAGGTTACTCTCGGCAAATATATTTCCAAAGCTCAGTTCGATATCGTCGTTTCCAACACACGAACGACTGTGCCCAAAATCACTTCGTTGACATCGGACGAAAACGGTATCAAGATCGAATGGGAGCCTGTAGCAGGTGCGGCTTCATACAGAGTATACTATGAGTCTGCCGCGGGCGGATGGAGAAGTTTTTCGGAAGATGTGACGGGAACTTCGATGACCGATTCCGCTGTGAGCTACGGCAGAAAAGAAGCTTATACGATCCGCGCGTTGGATCAAAACGGCGAATTTATATACGGCTTTAATAACTCCGGATGGTCGACGGTTTACGGCGTGGAAACGCCTCGGATAACAAACATGTACTGTGATGAGGCGGGTATCCACCTGGAGTGGACTTCGATACCGGGCGTGTCACACTATCGCGTGTATTATAAGGCGTATGGCTCATGGAGACGCATCGAAGGAGATGTGAGTGGCACCAAAATGTGGGATTACGCTGTTTTGTATAACAAAACCGAATGTTATACGATCCGTGCGGTCAACAAAAAGCACGAGGTCATCAGCGACTATAACCCGGATGGGTGGAAGATCACCTATAAGGTGGATACGCCGCAGATCACGAGCTTGACTTCGGACGAGGACGGTATCCACATCAAGTGGAACCCTGTCAAGGGTGCAACGACCTATCGTGTGTACTATAAGACGGGTTCCGGCGATTGGAGACGTTTCGCAAGCGATGTGACGGGAACCGAGAAGCTTGATACCGGCGTCAAGTACAACAGAGCTGAGACCTATACCGTCCGTGCACTCAATAAGAACGGCGATGTTATGAGCGGCTACAGATCGCAAGGCTGGACGACAGTCTATCGGGTGGATACGCCCAAGATCACTAAGCTCGAAAACACGAGCGACGGTATCAGGATCACATGGAACGCTGTGCCGGGCGCGTCGACCTATCGCGTCTACTATAAGACGGGCTCCGGTGAATGGAGACGCTTCGACACCGATATCAAAGGGACTTTCCGTATGGATACCGGCGTGAAGGTCGGCAGAGCTGAAACCTATACTGTCAGAGCGCTGGATACCAAGGGGAACCCGATCAGCGACTATTACGATCCGGGTTGGTCGATCGTTTACAATAATCCATAAGTACATGATGCTGCAGGGGTTGTCGCACAAGTTGCGACAGCCCCCTTTTGATTGAGATCGCTTGAGGGGGATGGCAGTATCAGAGGCGATTTATTAACTTTTTGTGAAATCGCAAATTCCCCCTTGATTTTTTCCATATAATGGGTTACAATAGATTTAGCACTCGGGGATAAAGAGTGCTAAATCAATCGTATTCGGTTGAGATTGCCGCAGGGCTGACATGTGTGCCGAGCCCTTCGCAATGACTTTTGTATCAATGAAGGAGGAATAGATATGACCATCAAACCTTTACTCGACAAGGTAGTATTGAAATTAGACGACGCTGAGGAGACCACTGCTTCGGGCATCGTTCTCTCTTCTGCCGCTCAGGAGAAGCCCCAGTACGCGAATGTTGTCGCGGTAGGCCCCGGCGGTATGGTGGACGGTAACGAGGTCAAGATGACCGTCAAGGTCGGCGACAAGGTCATCGCGTCCAAGTACGCGGGAACCGACGTCAAGGTTGATGGCGAGGATTACACCATCGTTCGCCAGAGCGATATCCTCGCGATCGTAGAATAATTTTGGGAGGTATTTATCATGGCTAAACAGATTGCATATGGTGAGGACGCCCGCAAGGCGCTCCAGTCCGGTATCGACCAGCTCGCCGATACCGTTAAGATCACGTTAGGTCCTAAGGGTCGTAACGTTGTATTGGACAAGAAATTCGGCGCTCCGCTGATCACCAACGACGGTGTGACCATCGCTAAGGAGATCGAGCTGGAGGATGCTTTTGAGAACATGGGCGCACAGCTCGTGAAGGAAGTTTCCGTCAAGACCAACGACGTAGCCGGCGACGGCACTACGACAGCGACCCTGCTGGCACAGGCTCTCGTCAACGAGGGTATGAAGAACGTTGCCGCAGGCGCCAACCCGATGGTTCTGAAGAAGGGTATCGCGCTGGCAGTCGATGAAGCTGTCAAGGCGATCACCGAGAACTCCAAGGCGATCTCCGGCACCGACGATATCGCGCGTGTAGCGACGATCTCTTCTGCTGACGAGTACATCGGCAAGCTCATCGCCGAGGCGATGGAGAAGGTCTCCACCGACGGCGTTATCACTGTCGAAGAGAGCAAGACCGCCGAGACCTACAGCGAGGTCGTCGAGGGTATGATGTTCGACCGCGGCTATATCGCGCCGTACATGGTCACCGATACCGACAAGATGGTCGCTGAGATCGACGACGCTCTCATCCTCATCACCGATAAGAAGATCTCCAACACCCAGGAGATCCTGCCCCTGCTTGAACAGATCGTTCAGAGCGGCAGGAAGCTGGTCATCATCGCAGAGGACGTTGAGGGCGAGGCTCTCACCACTCTGGTACTGAACAAGCTGCGCGGCACCTTCACCTGCGTCGCGGTCAAGGCTCCCGGCTTTGGCGACAGACGCAAGGAGATGCTGCAGGATATCGCGATCCTCACCGGCGGTACCGTCATCACCTCCGACCTCGGTCTGGAACTCAAGGACACTACCATCGATCAGCTCGGTCGTGCGCGTCAGGTCAAGATCACTAAGGAAGATACCATCATCGTTGACGGTCAGGGTGATCAGAACGAGATCAAGAATCGTGTCAACCAGATCCGTCAGCAGATCGAGAACACTACCTCCGACTTCGATCGTGAGAAGCTGCAGGAGCGTCTGGCAAAGCTCGCCGGCGGCGTAGCGGTCATCAAGGTCGGCGCTTCTACCGAGATCGAGATGAAGGAAAAGAAGATGCGTATCGAGGACGCTCTCTCCGCTACTAAGGCGGCAGTTGAAGAGGGTATCGTCGCAGGCGGCGGCGTAGCGCTGATCAACGCGATCCCCGCTGTTGAAAAGCTGCTCGATACCACCACCGGTGACACCAAGACCGGTGTGCAGATCGTTCTCAAGGCGTTGGAGGCTCCGATCAAGCAGATCGCGAAGAACGCGGGCTTAGAGGGCTCTGTCATCGTCGAGAACATCAAGCGCGAGAATAAGGTCGGCTACGGCTTCAACGCGCTCGACGAGGAATACACCGACATGATCTCCGCCGGTATCGTCGACCCGACAAAGGTCACCCGTTCCGCTCTGCAGAACGCGGCTTCGGTCGCTTCGATGGTGCTGACCACCGAGAGCCTTGTCGCGGATATCAAGGAGCCGGCTCCGGCTGCTCCCGCTGCTCCCGACATGGGCGGCATGTATTGATACTAAACCTTAATAAAAACCTTTATCATCTATTGCGCTATATTTCGTATAGCTTTGTTGGGCTCCTTGACAGGCGCCAGCCTGGCTCCTTGACAGGCGCCAGCCTGTCTGCGTCTCCCGTCGCGCTATCCGAAATATATCACTAATATCTGATTAAATCTTTTTATCAAGGATTAGTATGATAATACAACTGCTGTAGCGCATAAAAGAAATCCCACTCGAAAGAGTGGGATTTTTGTTGTCTGAAAAATCTATACTACTTAGTATTACAGGTTCCAGTGCAATATTGTTTTTCCGAACGCTTTTTTGATGTCGATCTCAAAGGCTTCTTTGATGTCGGCGAATCTGTTGATCTCGACGGTGTTGCCGACAAGTCGGCTTAGGTAGATCGGGATCTCGGGATGCTCCTTATACAGCTCGACGGTGCGGCGGAAATCCTCCTGTCCCGAGCGGCTGGTGCCGAAGAGACGCAGTCCTTTCTCCAAGATCATGCGCGTGTTGATGGGGACGGGGTATTCGCTGACGCCTAGGATGGAGATCGTGCCCTCGGGACGGATGACGCCGATGATCTGCTCGATCGCGACAGGTGAGCCGTTGCCGCCTACGCACTCAAAGGCATGGTCGATTTGGAAGTCCTCCGGGATATCGGTGGTCAGATGGGTCCCGTCGGCAAAGGAGAAGTCGGAGAGCTTCTCACGGTTGATACCGAAAACATGGATCTCGCTGTCGGGCAAGGATTTTTTCAGCAGCAGCGAGGTGATGTAGGCGAGGTTGCCGTCGCCCCATACGCCGATCGTGTCCCTGCGGTCATGCGCGATGCGCTGAAAGCGGCTGACAGCGTGCATGCTGACCGATACAAGCTCGGTGAACGCCGCGACGTCGAGGTCGATGAACGGCGGGAGCTTGACAAGCCGTTCGGGAGATATCTGATAGTATTCCTGCATGAAGCCGTCGGCGGAGCTGCCGCAGAATTTGCTGGAGCGCAGGTAATTCTCGGCGATATAGTCGTCGGTCTCGGTCGGGATATTCGGGACCATCACCACCCGGTCGCCCGGCGAGAACAGTCCGCTGTTGTCATAGACGACCTGTCCGATGGCTTCGTGGATCAGCGCCATCGGCAGTTTTTCTCTCAGCACCTTGATGTCGCGCGTGCCCTGGTAGTAGCGCTGATCGGCGTTGCAGATGGACAGGTGCGTGGGGCGTACGATCACGCCTCGGGTCGTGTCAAGGTCACTGAATGCGATTTCGAATCTGCGCGGTGCGCACAGACGGTATACTGTATTGATCATTCCGTTTCCTCATCTAATAATGACCGCGCGATCTTTAAATCATAGGGGTAGGTGATCTTGATGTTGAAGGTCTCGCCCTGTACCAGGCGGACGTCCATGCCCTTCATCACAAGGATCTTCGCGGCGTCGGTCAAGATATTCTTTTCGTCGTCGGAAAGGCTTTCGTAGGTATCGCGCAGCAGCTTCGCTTTGAAGCTCTGAGGCGTCTGACCCTGATACATTTTTCTGCGGTCGGGGATGGCGCTGATGGTCATACCGTCGCCCTCGACGATCGTGTCCGTTGCGGGGATGACGGTATCGCACGCACCGTAGCGCAGGGCTGCTTCGATGTTTTCCTCAATGATGCGGTGGGTCAGGAACGGACGGACGCTGTCGTGGGTGACGATGACGGTCTCATCGTCAAGGCCGTATTCTTTCTCGATGTATTTGATCGAGTTCATGATCGTTTCGTTGCGTGTAGCACCGCCTTCGATCACGGCGATACGGTCATTTTTGCCCGTGAACTTGCGGATGATCTCACGGGTATGACCGAGCCACGCGCGCGGTGAGAGGACGATGATCTTCTCAAAACGCGGGTTGGGCAGGAATTTTTCAATGGTATGGTTGAGGATGGGTTTGCCCTTGATCTCTAAAAACTGCTTGGGCATATCGGTGGAACCCATGCGCGAGCCGGTGCCGCCCGCCAAGATAACTGCGAATATCATAAATTTCAACTCCTTTGTATCATAGGGACGGTCATTGACCGTCCGCGGACGAATGATGCTCATCCCTACAGTAATTCGCCCATGTAGTCGAAATGAGCGTCGCTCTCGGGTTTGATATGACTGCCCAGATCCAGACGATAGTAGTCATGGAACGGATTCTGCTCAGACAGCGGCAGCATATCCATATAGTCGTCGGTGTACCATGCCCTGAGAAAGTCTTCGTAGCCCTTCGGGATGAAGGTGTCCACATCGTCAAAGCGATAGGGGATGACCTCGCTGAAGGTCTCGATCTGGAAGGTGCCGCGGTAGATGTGGTCGGACGAGGCGGGCATGACCCAGCCGGTGTTTTTGTGCTCGTATTTTCGGACGGCTTTTTCGTAGGATCGGGAATAGCTGTCCATGCTTCTCAGCCGCAGGAACGGCAGGAGCAGTTTGCTCAGCAGATAGGCTTTTCCGTGTCGGGCGGTATCCTTCCATCGGACGTTCATCAGCATACGGCGGCGCATCAAGCCCTTCCAGAAGCGGTGAGCCGCCTTGGGGTTGGCGGGAACGTTGTCCGCGACGAAGATGTCGATGGAAATGCCCTTGTGCATGTCATAGCCGTCGGAGTATTTGGAAGCAAAGTAGGTGTCCTTTGCCGTGATGCGGTCAAAGAAGTAGTGGTAACCGTTGTGGTTGGTATGGCTCTCGTAGCTGAATCGTTCGTTCAATTCCTGCGGAGCGATCTGACGGAACTTTTCAAACTCGCTGCGCAGCATTTCGACGTCGATGTCGTCGTCCCAGGGGATGAAGCCGCCGTGACGCACCGCGCCGAGCATCGTGCCGTAGCAGATGAAATATTTGATGTCGTGCTTGCGGCAGATACGGTCGATCTCACGGAGCATATCCTTCTCGATCTCGCGCAGGTGGTTGAGCTTGCCGCTGTAGCCGTCGCGGATGCGGTCGGTTTGGATGCTGAACCGCTCGAGGTGGTGGAGCAGGGTGTAGCGCAGAGCGTCGGAGAAGGAGCAGACATTCTCATAGCCCAGCGATCGCAGCTTGCCGTTGGACAGAGCGGCATAACGCGGTGTGTCAGGCTCACCGCTGACGCTGAGCGTCACGCCGTGTCGGGCGAGCATGGTGTAGATCTCGCTTCGGACGTCGTACTCGCTGAGGTAGAAGGACGAGGCGTTATAGGCGTTTTGCGGTTTGCCGAGCTTGCTGACGGTGAAGGCGGCGTTGATTGCGTCGCTGATATAGAGCGCGGAAAAATACCGGTTCGCCATCTCCTGAGTTACGGTAACGGTTTTGCTGTCCTGCGCTTCTTTGGAGATA
>CADAUE010000130.1 GCA_902790985.1 uncultured Ruminococcus sp. | reverse complement strand
CTTTGTATGCGGTAATCCCTGTTACCTTATTTCTTGCATTTTAAGTATACAGGTAAATCCACGTCTTGCAAAGTGGGGTCACTACATATTATCTAAGTATCATTAAAACACTTTAACATTTATTTAAAATAGTCATTGCGAGGGGCGCAATGGTTAAGGTTGAGATCGCCACGTCGGAACCATGTTCCTCCTCGCGATGACGATCTGTAATGCGCCCCGTGGCAATCTCAACCGATTAATTAGTATTACCGTTGCAAAACTGTCCGCGGCTCTGTATAATAGAACTGTAGAAATTCTGCCACAAGGAGGATGTTTATGCCCGATATCGCTGTCCATACCCGTTTCGGCGCGCAGGTGCTGGAAAAAGTTCAGATCGACGTTGACCGCGCGGTCTACGATTTCGGTCTGCTCGGACCCGACCCGTACCTGTTCTATCTCTTTTATGTGCCGCCGTTCCGTCATAAGGAGAACCGTTATTCGTCTGTGATGCACCGCGAGCGTACCGGAGAATTCCTGCTGGAGCTTGCGCGCCGCGCTAAGGGCGATGAAGGCATGTTCTCCTATCTATGCGGATTTTTGTGTCATTACGCGCTGGATTCGTCCACCCATCCGTATATCAACGAGAAGGCTGATCACCGGATCTCGATGCACATCGCGATCGAGCATCGGCTCGACCTGCTCTACGGCGGCAACGTCCGCATCCCGCCCTTTCTGCCCGAGAAGCTGAGAGAGCCGGTCGGCGGCGCGATCGAAAAGGTCTACGGCTTCGAGAACGCGTGGGAGAGGTTCAAAGAGGGTCGCCGTGATATGAAGCCGTTTTACGCCGTCGTCACCGACAGGAACGGTACCCTCGACCGTTTGGCTCACAAGGTGCCAAAGCTCAACCGCATGTCCTACAAGAGCCATGTCACGGACGGGATGGATCTGAGCGGCTTTGTACCGCTGTATCACAAGGCGCTCTGTGACGCGCAGAGATTCATCGAAGCCGCGCGGAGCTTCGTCAACGGTGAGTGTGATGAAAAAGCCTTTGCCGAGGTGATCGGCGACCGCTCCTATATCGACGGATAAATTTATATGGCGCTATTGCGTTTTCATGCATGAATTGCTATAATACGGATAACTTAAATAAAGGAGGTCACCATCATGAAATTTGTATGTAAAGTATGCGGTTATGTCCATGAGGGCGATACCGCTCCCGACACCTGCCCCAAGTGCAAACAGACAGGCGTTTTTATACCCATGAACCCCTATGCGGGCACCAAGACCGAGAAGAATCTTGAGGCGGCGTTCGCGGGAGAAAGCCAAGCGCGCAACAAGTACACCTACTTCGCTTCCGTAGCGAAGAAAGAGGGCTATGAGCAGATCGCCGCGCTGTTCCTCAAGACCGCTGAGAACGAGAAGGAACACGCCAAGATGTGGTTCAAGGAGCTTAAGGGCATCGGCAACACCGCCGAGAATCTGGCAGCTGCCGCCGACGGCGAGAACTATGAGTGGACGGATATGTATGAGGAGTTCGCCAAGACCGCCGAGGAAGAGGGCTTTACCGAGCTTGCCGAAAAGTTCAGAGGCGTCGCTCAGATCGAGAAACACCATGAGGAACGCTACCGCGCTCTGCTTCGTAACGTCGAAACACAGAAGGTCTTTGAGAAGAGCGAGGTCAAGGTGTGGGAGTGCCGCAACTGCGGTCATATCGTCGTCGGTACCAAAGCTCCCGACGTCTGTCCCGTATGCGCCCATCCGCAGAGCTACTTTGAGGTACACGCGGAGAACTACTGATATCGGAGATTTCTTCCTTTTTTGAAGCAGACAGCATCCCCGCTGTCTGTTTCTTTTTGCAAAAAACCGCCCGCAAATCTCTTTGCAGGCGGAGTAATACTAAGTAGCAATAAAAAGCTTTAAAAAGATATTAGCGGAGAATAGGGCGCAGGCAGGCTGGCGCCTGTCAAGACTGACAACGCAGTTATGCGGAATTCTCCGCAATAGATATTAAAGTGTTTTATTGCTACTTAGTATAAAGGTCTATGCTTTTTTGTAGGCGAGGATGACAAAGTCGATCGGGGTAGACAGGCTGTCGCGCTCGTCGAGCCGCCGCATCCCCTGCGACGGGGTGTGATAGTAGTACGGCGTCATCTGAAACAGCGCGTTGATATCCTCGCGGGAGTTGAGCGTGATCTCACCCCGCACGCGGACGCGTTCGATCACCGTCAAGCCCTCTGCCTGCGACTCTTTCTCGTCGTTGAGGTAGGGCTCGTCGTAGAGGATCTCTTTGAGCCCGAGCAGGTGATCTCTGCCGGGGATCGCCGAGAGGATCACGCCGTCGTCCGCGATGATCCGTCGGAACTCAGCGGCGTGGAACGGCGCGAAGAGGTGGAACGCCGCTTTGACAGCGCCGTCGCGGATGGGGATCGCCGCGATATTCGCGACAAAAAACTGCGCGGACGTTTTTCGCTTAGCCGCCAGACGCACCATGTTCTTGCTCAGATCGAAGCCGTAGAAGCGGCGGTCGAGCCGCCGGGCGGCATAGGCGGTATAGTACCCCTCGCCGCAGCAGATATCCAGCACGCTGTCGCCGTCTGTCGTGTACCGTTCAAGGCTCTCCGTCACGGCTTTTGCCAAGGGCTCATAGTATCCTTTGTTGAGAAAGTCGCGGCGTGAGCGCGCCATTTCTTTGTTGTCGCCGGTCATATCACCGCTTTTGCGCGCCGAGAGAAGGTTGACGTACCCCTCCTTGGCGACGTCATAGCTGTGGCGGTTCTCACAGACCCATACGCGGTCGTGACGCTCCGGCGCCTGTCCGCAGACAGGACATTTCAAGATCTCCATAGTTCCCTCATCTGATACCCCAGCTGTCGACGATCTCGTCAAAGGACAGGGCGGCTTTTTCATATACGGCGGCTTCTTGAGGGCTGTTCTCGGACAGCTCGGTCTTGTCGGACGGAAAGAGGGCGGGATCGCCCTTGTGTCTTGTGTACCATTCGAGCGCCTTGTAGTTTGCCGGCGCTTCGCTCTCGATCAGCTCGGGATCATACCGCAGGGTGCGGAGCATCTCGAGGATATAGTCTTTCAGCGAGCGATCCGCGCGCCATTTGCGCGGCGGACAGTAGACGCCCTTTGAGTACCAGCAGGGGTGGAACACCGGCGGGATGGTGAGCATCTTGACATACGGCGGTGTTGCGGGATAGCTGTCCCACAGCGTGACCTTAACGGTGCAGCCGCGGATCACCCCGACCGTATACCTGCCGTGATCCGCCGACAGCGCGTAGCTTCGCAGACGGATATCCAGCAGATATTCCTCCGCGCAGGGCGGATCGCCCTTTGTTGCCGTCCAGCTGAGGTAGGGACGGTCTTGAAGAGATAGCATATCATAAAAATCGGCTCTCAGCCGTTCGTTCCTGTCAGTCATCAGCCGTTCTCCTTCTTGCCGCCTAAGAAAGAGGGCAGGGGTCTGCCCTGCTTCTTCCACAGAACATATTCAGCCGTCGCGGTAAAGAGGACGTCGCCGGAGGAGTTGATCGCGGTCTCCATGCTGTCCTGGATCACGCCGATGATGAAGCCTACGCCCACCACCTGCATCGAGATCGCGTCCGAGATACCGAACAGCGAGCATGCCATCGGGATAAGCAGGAGCGAGCCGCCCGTCACGCCCGAGCTGCCGCAGGCGGCAAGGGACGACAGGAACGCCAGCAGGATCGCAGTCGGGATAGATACCCGGATCCCCAGCGTGTTGACCGTGGCGAGGGTCATGACGGTGATGGTGACCGCCGCGCCGTCCATGTTGATGGTCGCGCCCAGCGGGATCGAGACCGAGTACATATCTCTGTCGAGCCCGAGCTTCTCGCACAGGCTGAGGTTGACGGGGATGTTAGCCGCGGAGCTGCGGGTGAAAAACGCCGTCAGACCGCTTTCTCGCAGGCATCTGAACACCAGCGGGTAGGGATTGCGCCTGAGGGCGACCCCCACGATCAGGGGGTTGAGCACCAGCGCGACCGTCAGCATCGTGCCGACGAGGATGAGGATCAGCTTGCCGTAGTTGACGAAGATGTCCATGCCGCTCTCAAAGACCGATCTGAACACCAGCCCCATGATACCGAACGGCGCGAGGTTGATGATCCAGCGCACCACCTGCGTGACCGCGTCAGAGAAGTCGCGCATCATCGCCTGTGTGTTGTCGCTCGCAAATTTTTTCAGCGCCATGCCGATGATGACCGCCCAGAACAGGATGCCCAGATAGTTGCCCTGCGACAGCGCCTGTACCGGGTTCTCGACGAAGCTGTTGATCAGTCCGCCCAGCACCTCGCCGATCCCCTCGGGAGCCGCCGCGGCGTCCTGTACGATACCCTCGGTCAGCGCGATCGTCTGCGGGAAGAGGAAGCTCGCACCGACCGCCGCGCACGCCGCGAGAAAGGTGGAGAACAGATAGAAGAAGATCACCAGCGCGAACCGTCCGTCGAGCTTCGCGCTGCGCTGACACAGCGACGCCGCCACCAGGACAGCCACCAGTATCGGCGCGATCGCCTTGAGCGCTCCGACAAACAGCGTGCCGAGCGTTCCGATCCATGCGGCCCCCGGCACCAGAAACGCCAGTACCGCGCCCAACGCCATGCCGATGACGATCCTCAGGATCAGACCGGAATCGTTATAAAGATGTAGGATTTTTTGCAGAATTTTCAAGATATTACCCTCCCGGATCTCCCGGAACCCTTTTATGAAATAGTCGTTGCGAGGACTTTAGCCCATACGATCTCAACCGGTTTGGGCTGATACCCCGCCCGCTCAATGACGGGAAAGTTATTGGATCTCAAGCTCTTTGACGGTGAGCTTGATTTTGTTATCGACGAGCAGCTGCGTCAGAAACTCGCAGATCTCTTGATGATATGTGCTTACCAACAGGCGGACGATCTCGTCCTTTTTGCGGTTGCTGACCGATTTGAGAACCGCTGTCACAGCGACGGGCGTGTCGTCCTGCAGGATGTCCAGGACGTCGCACAGAACGGTGTCGGACAGCTCCTCTCGCAGCGCCTTGGTGATCAGCGGCAGGTTGGGAGTCAGCGACCGGACATAGTCGATATCCTTGACCGCCACCGTGATGCGCAGGGATTCGTCCATCTTGCGGATCTTCACGATGCTCACCTTTGCGGCGATATGGAAGGGCTCGAGCACCTCGTCTTTGACGATGCTCTCCAGCACCGGACGCAGCAGGGTGAATACCGCGTTGGTCGCGCCGTCGCCGATCGCGTCCAGCCCGAGCAGTGCGCCCTTGAGTCCCAGCTTGCCCACCTCGACGACGTCCGCGAACTGCATGATCGAATCATACAGCGTCTGCATGAGCTTTTTGCCGCTGTCGGGGATCAGCGTCGCGTCGAGGATGATCTGTGTGCGCACGGTGCTTTCGGCAGGTTTATAGATGAAGTTCAGCTTATCATATCGTTTGTCGCCCACCTGTATCGCGTCCTTTTCGACCGACAGGATCCGCATGCCCGCTTTTTCCAGCCCTCTGCGCGAGGCGAGGTTTTTGTCCGCGCACCATGCTCTGACGCTGCGGTAGCCCTCGCGCATCAGATGGTTCAGCACGCAGCTCAGTGCCTCGGTCGCGTAGCCGTGACCCCGGAACCGCCGCGCGATGCTTACCCCTACCTCGATCGCGGACTTGTCACCGGCGGCGTCATAGGCGCAGATCGTGCCGACGAGCATCTCGCCGCGCTCGATCGCCCAGCCGTAAAAATCGGTTTTGTCGTAGCTTTTGAGATATCCCTCAACCGTTGTCCGCGCTCTCTGCGGCGTTGCGTAGGGATTCCATCCGGTGTATTCATACATCCTCTCGTCCGCGCCGAAGTCACGGTACAGGCTCTCGGCGTCCTCCATACGGTAGCGGCGCAGCGAGAGATGTTTTGTTGTCAGGGTGATCGTTCCTGCCATATGATTACCTCGCGTTTTCTGTAGAATGAAATCCTTTTCATTATACACGATGAATCGCCCGGTTGCAAGACTTGCCGCAAAAGTCAGACCGGTTCGGATCTGTCAAGATCGGTATCACTGTCACGCTTTTTCTCTGAAAATCTGCAAAAAGCCTTCTCTCCTAATGCTTGAATGAAAAAGAGAAGGTAAGGTAAAGACGCTCTCGAAAAGAAAAAGAGCAACAGAGAGAAAAATAGGGGTAGAAAACGAGAGAAAAGTGTGGT
>CADAUE010000129.1 GCA_902790985.1 uncultured Ruminococcus sp. | reverse complement strand
TTCTATCTCAAATTACTGCTTACATTTTTTAGAAATATTAAGTCAAATATTAAAGCCATGTTTCAACTTACGCCGAAACATGGCTTTTTCTACAGTCTGGGACTTCCCATATGGGAAGTCTTTTTGCATTATGCTGTGAGATCGGATTTGATATCTTCGGGGTCCCCGACGCGCCCCTGCGCGGTGGGGAAAGGAGGAATCGCGGCACGAGCAGGAGAGTGGTCATACTTGACCGCTCTCGGCGAGTACAGCGAATGACGACGCGGTCATCAGCTCCAAAAACCTATTTCCCATATGGGAAGTCCTTTTGCATTATGCTGTGAGATCGGTAGATTTCGCTGCGGTTCAAGCCCTTTTCAAAATCCCTATTGATTTCTTTACCATTATATTGTAAAATAAACAGGTACATAAAATCGACACAACAGCAAAGGAATGATAGATCATGAAAAAGATTCTTGCATTAACGCTCGCGCTGGTATTCGTCCTGTCCCTTGCGGCGTGCGGCGGAGGCGGCACGACAAGCGTTTCGACCGCCGACGAAGTCAAACCCCTCGACTCCTATTCCAAAGACTTTGACGGCTTGAAAAGCTACCTCTACGACTTCAACGGCGTCAAGCGATACGAAGACAAAAACGGCAACAACCGTGCCGTCATCGACGTCTACTATGACATGCTCGGCGCGGACAACGGAGTGCGCTATGTCTTGAACGACAACGCTTATGTCGAGATCTACGATTTCAGCAAAGCAGATAACGCGACCGCAAAGGCGATCCTCGAAGACGTCAAGGATGACGGCGTTTTTAAACCGGTACCCGACGGCGCCAATTTGACCGCCGCCATCACCGACAGCGGCAAGTATGTCCTCGCGTGGGACGCGACCCGCAACTATGATTACCAAAAGAATGTCGCGACCGATACCGTGATCTCCAACTGGTGATCATCCGCTCCGACGACAAAGCCCGACTTGATCAGCCGGGCTTTCTTTTTTTGCCGCTTCTATCAGTTTCCACAAAACGCTTCCGGAATAGCCGGCGCTGTACCGAAGTATCGACCCGACAGGAAGTAATAGACTTAGATATCCGAACCGTAAGAAATCGCGCGCATAGCCATCGCTCGTTGCTGCGCAGCAGCAAACTGAGCGGGCATTTCAATCTTTTTTACCTTATAGGGAACGAGCAGTTTCCTATAAGGTAAAAAACGGCGTGCTATTCGGCACGCCGTTCGCTTATCTATTCTGTTGTGATCAATCTTTGTCAGCGTAGCTGTGGACATATACCTTTACGTCGTCGAACTCCTCATAGCAGGAAGCTTCCTCACGCTGGGTAGCGCCGGGCTTGATCTCGCCGTCCGCGTCGTCGACAAAGCCCCAGTTATCATATACGAGCTTGCCGTCCTTGTAGAAGAACGCATAGTACTCCGGATACTTCGCGGCTTTCTTGCTGTTGTTGGTAACGCTGACGATCGCCTTGTTGGTCGCCGTATTGATCTCCACCTTCAGATCCTTGTCGATCGGAACATAGTAGCTCAAGTCAGAAGCGGCAACGCTGTACTCATATTTCTCAAACGGATCGTCACAGTAGAAGTTCTGCACAACGGTAGTACCGTTCTGGAACGCGTCAACATATCCGCTGGTCGTACCCACGATCTTGCCGTCTTTGTCAAAGAAATCGACGTTGACAGAAGCGTTGCAGTCGACGCCGGACTCGTTAGTCAAAAGCAGGAACAGCTTGTTGTTGTACTCGTCGTGGTACGGAATACCTTCCACCTTGATACCCTTGGCGACCTTGTTGGTGTCGATGCTCTGCGCCTGAGAAGAAACGCTGCTCGAAGAAGGAGTCGCAGCATTGTTGGCGGAGTCATTGGTACCGGAACCGGTCACGCTGCCCGCATCGGAAGAAGTGATCTCGGGAATGACCATTTTTTTCTTACCGCAGCCGGCAAACAGCGCCGCGGTCAAAACGATCGCGATAATCATCGCAATAATTCTTTTGCTCATAATAACCTCACTTATTTAAATTTATCACCGATATTGATGAATCAATATCAGTCCGTTTGGTATTATAGCATTTCTGTCCTAAGCTGACAATAACGTTTCACAAAAAATGTCAAAATAGCCCCCTGCTGTATAAAAAGCAGGGGGCTCTTTGTTCAATATCAATAAATAAAAAACGGGTTTTTGTGCATCTTAAACGACACTATAGGTTATTCTTGCGGTTTTAGCTGAATCCCCAGCACCTCGAGCGATTCTTCATCCACCTCGGAGGGGCAGTTGCTCATCAGCTCGCTCGCGTTCTGTACCTTCGGGAAGGCGGTAACGTCGCGCAAGCTGTCCGCGCCGCACATCAGCATCGCGATACGGTCAAGACCGATGCCCATGCCGCCGTGAGGCGGAGCGCCGTACTTGTACGCCTCGACCAGGAAGCCGAATTTCGCCTCGATCTCCTCGTCGGTCATCTTCAGCGCACGGAACATCTGCTGCTGCAGCTCGTAGTCGGTGATACGCATCGAGCCGGAGCTTAATTCCGTGCCGTTGAGGGTCAGATCATACGCCTTTGCGATGACCTTGCCGGGATCGCTCTCGAGATATTGCAGGCACTCTTCCTTGGGCATGGTGAAGGGGTGGTGCATCGCGATCCACTCGCCGCTCTCTTCATCCTTTTCAAAGAACGGGAAGTCGACGATCCAAACGAACTTGAACACATCCTTCGGGATCAGATCGAGCTGTTTGCCGACCTCCAGACGCAGCGCGCCGAGGGTGGGCAGGGTCACGCTGTTCTTATCCGCGACGATCAGCACGACGTCGCCTTTCTCCGCGCCCAGCGCGCCGATGATACGGTCGAGGTCACCCTCGCCGAGGAACTTGTTGAAGGAACAGTTGGGAGCGTCATCCGCCCAGCGGATATACGCCAGCCCCTTCGCGCCGATACCCTTGACAAACTCGGTGAGCTTGTCGATCTTCTTGCGGGTCAGAGAGGAAGCGGCATTCTTTGCGACGATCGCTCTGACAGAGCCCGCGTTTTCGATCGCGCTCTTGAATACCATAAAGTCGATATCCTTCACGGTATCGGTCAGATCCTGTATCGGCATACCGAAGCGTACATCCGGTTTGTCCGAGCCATAGGTATTCATCGCGTCGTTGTAGGTCATGCGCTCAAAGGGCAGCTGAAGATCGATCCCCTTGATCTCCTTAAAGAGCTTAGCCATCAAGCCCTCGTTGATCTCCATGATATCATCCACATCGACAAAGCTCAGCTCCATATCGATCTGGGTGAACTCCGGCTGACGGTCGGCTCTGAGATCCTCATCTCTAAAGCATCTTGCGAGCTGGATATATCTATCAAAGCCCGAGAGCATCAACAGCTGCTTGTAGATCTGCGGAGACTGCGGCAGCGCGTAGAACTTGCCGTTATGGATACGCGAGGGCACGAGGTAATCGCGGGCGCCCTCGGGGGTAGACTTGATCATCATCGGGGTCTCGATCTCGATGAACCCGTTGTCATAGAAGTAATCGCGCGCGATCTTCGCGATCTTCGAACGCGTGATGATGTTCTGCTGCAAAGGCGCGCGGCGCAGATCGAGATAACGATACTTCAGACGCACATCCTCCGCGGTCTTGCTCTTGTCGACGATCTCAAAGGGAGGGGTCTGCGCCTTTGAAAGTACTCGCAGGTCAGTCACCTCGATCTCAATATCGCCGGTCGGGATCTTATTACTTTTTGCCGAACGCTCGCGCACCTTACCCACAGCGCACAGGACGAATTCCGCTCTCGCCGAAAAAGCCTTGTCAAAGATCGCCCTGTCGGTATTGTCGTCGAACGCCAGCTGCACGATACCGGTGCGGTCGCGCAGGTCGATAAAAATCAGCTGACCGAGGTCGCGCTGACGCTGTACCCAGCCGCAAACGGTGACCTCTTCGCCTATATTCGTCGCTCTCAGCTCACCGCAGTAATGGGTGCGCCTGAGCCCTGTCATAAATTCTGCCATATATATCCTTCCTTTTCCTTTACCTGTTAAATGTCATTTTGAGGGAGCAAAGCGACCATCCCATTTCGCCCGCAACCGGTAGCAATGACAGACTGTTTTTTACTCCGCAAAATCCGCCTGCAGCTTTGCCGCGGTGAATTCTTTTACAAAACGTTCATCGTCGAGCGGTATCTCGACCTGCTCGCCCGATTCCATATTCTTGAGCTTTGCCGTACCGTTCGCGATCTCGTCATCACCCAGCACGACCGAGAAGCGCGCGCCGATCTTGTCGGCATATTTCATCTGTGCTCTCAGCCCTCTGCCCACGACGTCGAACTCCGCGTACAGCCCGGCTTTTCTCAAGGCGTTTGTCAGCTCGCTCGCCTTTTTGTGAGCGCCCTCGCCCATCGACGCGAGATAGATATCGCAGGCAGCGGGCGCGGGGATCTCGATCCCCTGCGCATCGAGGGTCAGCAGCAGTCTTTCGATACCTGCCGCAAAGCCTAAAGCCGGCATCGCGTTGCCGCCCAGCTCTTCGATCAAGCCGTCATACCGACCGCCGCCGCAGATGGTACTCTGCGCGCCGATATCGCCCGAGATAAACTCGAACACGGTCTTGGTGTAGTAATCCAAGCCGCGCACGATGGTAGGATTCACGGTATATGCCACGCCGTTCGCGTCAAGATAGCTTTTCACGCCGTCGAAATGCTCTTTACATTCGTCACAGAGATAATCGAGCACCGTCGGCGCGCCCTCGGCGATCTCATGATCGTGCGGCACCTTACAGTCCAAAAGGCGCATCGGATTGCGACCCAGACGCTCTTGACAATCCTCGCACAGATCATCCTTATACTGCGAGAAATACTCGGTCAGCGCCTTGTGATACTCCGCGCGGCAGGTCGGACAGCCGATGGAGTTGATCTCCAGGCGGATGTTTCTCAGCCCCAGTCGATCAAAGATATTCGACGCCGCGGTGATCATCTCCGCGTCTGCGGCAGGATTCTTCGTGCCGTAGCACTCCATACCGAACTGATGGAACTCTCTGAGCCTGCCCGCCTGCGGCTTTTCATAGCGGTAGCAGGAGGTCAGGTAATATGCCTTGACGGGCAGCGGATCGTTGTGCAGCCCGTGCTCTAAGAGCGCTCTCGCCGCTCCCGCGGTACCCTCGGGGCGGAGCGTGATACTGTCGCCGCCCTTGGTCAGAAAGGTGTACATCTCCTTCTGCACCACATCGGTGGTATCACCCACGCCGCGCTCAAATAGGTTGGTGTGCTCGAACACCGGTGTTCTCATTTCCTTATAGCCGAACGCGCGCGCTTCATCGCGGAAGATGTTTTCCAAGAACTGCCAGCGATAGCTGTCGCGCGGCAGTACATCCTCCGTACCGCGCGGCTTTTTCGTGATCAATGCCATAATCTATCAAACCTTT
>CADAUE010000128.1 GCA_902790985.1 uncultured Ruminococcus sp. | reverse complement strand
CTACTTCCGTCCGAAGTATGACGGTAACGCCGATTGGTATGAGAAGGTACTGTACGCAGCAGCACAGACCGTCGAAGTACCGACCGAGGAAGAGACCGCCGCTCCCGCAACCGAGCCCGCAACTCAGCCCTCTACCGATGTGCCCGCGCCTCAGACCAGCGATTACTTCCTCGTAGGTAGCATGAATGATTGGGCGGCATTAGATGAGTACACGCTGACCAAGAACACCGCTGCAGAAGCAGAGGAATATATGATCACGGTTGATTTGACCGCGGATTCTCAGTTCAAGGTCGTTTACAGCAAGGGTATTCAAGTAACTTGGTTCCCGGGAGGTACCGGTAACAACTACGGTCAGAACGGCGAGATCACCGTTCCCGGCAAGTACACTATCTACTTCCGTCCGAACTATGACGGCACTGAAGATTGGTTCAGCGGCTGCATCTATGCATATCTCGAAGCTGAGGCTCCGACTGAAGCAGTTCCCACTGAGCCCGAAACTCAGCCCGAAACTCAGCCCGCTACCACCGCCGGTGAAGTCATCCTCGGCGATGTAGACGGCGACGGTGAAGTTACCGTATTTGACGCTACCTATATCCAGCGCTTTGCTGTAAATATGAGCGTTACGAACTTCAACGAAGCAGCCGGTGACGTCGACGGCGACGGAGAGGTTACTGCCTTTGATGCTACCTATATCCTTCGCTATGCGGCAGGAATGAAGGTTAGTTATCCGATCGGCGAGCCTATGTGATCGCTGATTATACAGGCACAATACAATTGAATAACTGAACAGGTCCGCTGTAGAAGTCCTCTTCTGCAGCGGACTATTCTATGTGGCGCTCGGCGTGGGGATTACCGATCGCAGAGGTAACCTAACTAAATTAAAACGCCCTAAAAGCCCGTAATTCGGCATTAGTTACAAATCCGTTTTTCTTTTGTTAACATTGTACATTTCATTTCAAAAATGTAATCTGAAATCGGCACTTTTCCATATTTTTTAGCGAAAACTTCTATTGACATCGAACATCCGACAGTTTATAATAAAACTCGTATAAGCGGCCCACGGGATGATTGCGCCCTTTTGCAAATGTCCTTACGGTCGACGCGGGACGCTGATACAGATATTTAGATTTCATATCCCGATCTTTTTGGGGTTTGAAATATACAGTCGCCGGTTTTGCGGTATATTGCACCGCCTTTTTCGGCGATTGCCCACAGCCCCGGATAGGGGTCAAGCTATCCCCGACATATTGATTTGTGGGATGAGATATGTCGGTATGAAACCCTTCCCGCAACTTTTTTGAAAGGAGCTTGGTCATGAACAAGCGAATCTTATCTATCTTGCTTTGTTTAATGCTGGTTGCCTCCTTACTGGTAATGGCCGTACCGGTAAGCGCTGCAGACGCGACCTTTGAGGTAACCGCAGATAAAACAGAAGCAAAACCCGGTGATACAATCAATTTCACCGTCAAATTGAATCAGGCAACTGATCTCAATTCTCTGTCATTCGAGTTGGATATTCCCGCTGGTTTGACTTTTGTGTCCGATTCCGGCGCACTTGACAGCGGTGCTAAGAGCGCGATGCAGTTGGATGGTATGGACTGGACCGAATCCATTATGACTTTAAGCGGTTATGGTCACATCAAGGATACCACATTCTCTGATATCACTTTGATGACCTTCCAGTGCACCGTTGACAACGACGCCACCGGTACAGTTTCAGTAAGTTTGAAGAACTATGAGCTGTATGAGTCGATTGATTTGATCCCTCATACCGGAAACTGCACTCCTGCATCAATCAAAGTGGCTGCACCTACCGAGCCTGTTACCGAGCCCGCGACCGAGCCCGAGACTGAGCCTGCAACCGAGCCCGCGACCGAGGCTGAGACTGAAGCTGAGACTCAGGCTGAGACTGAAGCTGAGACCCAGGCGCCCCAGCTCACCCGTGTTCCCGAGGTTCCCGCTACCTACGACACCCCCGGTGTGAAAGAACACTATGTAGACGCTTCCGGCAACAAGTTTTCTGATGCTACCGGTCTTATTCCGGTAACTGACGACGATCTCTACATCGCTCCTCTCGGTCCTACCGAGCCCGCAACTGAGGCTGAGACCGAAGCTGTCACTGAGCCCGCGACCGAGGCAGAGACCACCGCTCCCGCAACCGAGGCAGAGACCACTGCTCCCGCGACCGAGGCAGAGACTGAGGCTGTAACAGAGGCGGTCACAGAGCCTGTTACCGAGGCTTCAACAGAAGATGCTACTATCGTGGTTCCGACCGTGGATCCCGCAGATCCCACCGACGCTCCCGCTCCCGCAACTGAGGCAGGTACCGAGGCTGTTGCTCCTGTAACAGATCCGACCTCCTCCGACGCGACCGAGGCAGGCGGCGCGGCTACCGGCGACAGCGCAAGCAAGGATTCCGCTACCAGCGATTCCTCTGCGACATCTACCTCTTCTACTCCGACCACCGGCGACAGCACCCACATGTATCTGTGGATGATCATTATGCTGGCTTCGCTGGCTGGCGCATGCGCGGTTCTCTATACCGCAAAGCGCAAGGGAATATTCAATAAGTAATATTCGCTAACCCAAACGAAAGGGCGGCGACGGGTTTCCGCCGTCGCCCTGATGTTTTCGGTCTTCAGATCTCAGCCCGCTGAGCTTTGAATACTGGAAACATTTATTAAAATGTCATTGCGAGAGTTTTAGCCCGCGGTAATCCCGCCCTAACCTCGCATCGGAAAAGTTAATTATTATCTCAGAGACGAAGGAATGATATTATGAGCTATTCACCTAAGCACCCCTCTTCCGATACATCCGGCGCAAAAAAGCCATCGACTTCCTCCAAGAAGAAAAACCAAAAGACTGTCATCACAATCATTTTGGTGGTTTTGGCGCTGGTCGTTGTGGCTGCTTTGATCTTTATCTTTGTTCCCGGCGCTGAGAACGGTATCGGCAGGCTGTTTTCGGGCAACCAATCACAGTATGTTCCCGAGACCCAGGACGGCACCACCATCATCTCTCAGTATTATCAGAACGGCATCCTGCCTACCTCCGGTAACCGCCACGACGTCGAGGTCATCAAAGGCGGCGGCAGAAACGCTGCCGAAGTCGAAGGGATCTGGAGTCTCGACGGCAACACCATTTACGAATTTGACGGTCGCGGCAGAGGCATCATGCTGACCGCTGTCGATAACTATACCTTTGTATACAGCGCCGAGAACGGCGATCTGGTCGTTGATTTTGATATCGACGACGCGATGGACGCGCGCTATACCTATACCGTCAGCGGCGATACCCTCACCCTCTCACGCGGCGGACAGGAATACAAGTTTACGAAGAAAGCATCGTGAGACACGTACGAGAGGATGTCCCCGTAAGACAGGGGCAAAAAGGCAAAAAGGGCAGAACCGTCGTCATCATCGTACTGGTCGTTTTTATCATCGGCTTCTGTATCGGAGCGTTCATGTTCCTGCGGGCGCTGATCAACGCCATGCATGAGAAAGAGACCTTCGACAGTCTGGCGCAGATGGTCTCCGATACCGATGAAAAGAACGACGACGGCTCACTGCGCAAGTACGACGAGCTGTATAAGAAGAACCCCGATTTCTTCGGCTGGCTGAAGATCGAGGGCACCGTGATCGACTATCCCGTCATGTATACGCCCCGCGACCCCGAGTATTATCTCCACCGCGATTTTTACGGTAATTATTCCGACAGCGGTATGCTGTTCATCGACGGCGAGTGTCCCGCTGACGGCAACTATTATCTGATCTACGGCCATCACATGAACAACGGCTCCATGTTCGGCGAGCTGCCTAAGTACAAGGACAAGGCGTTTTACGAAGACCACAAAACCGTTTTCTTCGATACACGCTATGAGCTGCGCGACTATGAGGTGGTAGCGGCGTTTTATTCTAAGGTCTATCCCGTTGATGAGGAAGACGACCATTTCTGCTACTATAAGTACAAAAATCTGCAAAGCGCGTCCGCGTTCAACGAGTATGTCGCAAACGTCAAGGCGAACGCGATCTATGATACGGGTATCACCCCTCAGTTCGGCGACGAGCTGATCACCCTGTCCACCTGCAACTATCATACTTCCGAAGGACGCTTTGTCGTTGTGGCGCGCAGGATCACCGATCCCAACCACAAGATCGGTTCGACCGATACATCAAAATAACACCCGGTCCGCTTTTATCATGTAAAAGCGGACTTTTATACTAATCCTTAATAAAAAGATTTAATCAGATATTAGGGATAAATTTTGCAGAGCACGGCGGGCGACGCAGGCAGGCTGGCGCCTGTCAAGGAG
>CADAUE010000127.1 GCA_902790985.1 uncultured Ruminococcus sp. | reverse complement strand
GCACAGCTCCCGCCGCTGACGGACAATATCCGTGATACCGACAGTCGCGTCGAAGCGCTGTCAGCCGAGGTCCGCAGGCTCCTTCCCGTCAACGGACTGGTGCTGGTCGCGGGACTGGGCAACATCGAGATCACCCCCGACGCGCTGGGACCGAAGGCGGCGTCCAAGGTGCTTGCGACGCGCCATATCCGCGGCGAGATCGCGCGCTCAACAGGGCTTGACCGCCTGCGGGCAGTCGCCGTAATGAACACCGGCGTGACCGGTCAGACCGGCATCGAGACGTCTGAGCTCCTCAAAGGCGTGATCAAAAACATCCGTCCCTCTGCGATGATCGCGGTCGACGCGCTGGCGTCCCGCAGGCTCGAACGCCTCGGCTGTACCGTCCAGATCTCCGATACCGGGATCTCTCCGGGAGCGGGTGTGGGGAACAGGCGTGTGCGGATCGATCGCGATACGATGGGCGTCCCTGTGATCGCCATCGGCGTGCCTACGGTGGTGGACGCGCTGACCCTCGCCTTCGATCTGTTGGATATCGATAACGAGAGACAGGGGGTCGAGCTGTCAAAGACTGTGTCGCCTCAAGGCAGGGGCATGGTCGTCACCCCGAAAGAGATCGATCTCCTGATCGATCGAGCGGCGCGGCTGATCTCCCTCTCGGTCAACATGGCGCTGCAAACCGATATCGGTACCGAAGAATTGCTGGATCTTTTGTAGCGCATATCTTTCGCTTGCCCTGCATAGTAATAGAACAAAAAGTGTAAGGTGAGAGAATGAAGAAATACCATTGGAAAACCGTCGCGGCGCTGACCGCGCTGATATTGATTTTCGCGGTATGCCTGAGCGCGGTGATCTACCGCGCCGGAGCGTGTCTGCCGCTGATGGATGACGCGGCGATGCTATCGGGAAAACTGAGTTTCGTCAACGGCTTTGTCAGCGATACCGCCAAAGCGACCGCCGACGAAAAGCCGACTGAAGCACCCGAGAAGCGACCGCTCGCCGAAACGCCGACCTCTCCCTCCGAGACCGCAGAAAAGCCGCAGGATACCTCCCATACCGGCGATCTGCTACCCGTCAAAGAGATACAGGTCAATAACGGCAACATGAGCTACGAGAATATCACGATCCGCAACACCGCCTCCTATGATCTCGACGTCGAATCGCTTCTCAGCTCAGCTATGCCGTTTTCACTTGACGACGATCATTCGGTGCAGGTACTCGTCTACCATACCCATACCTGTGAGCGCTATCTGACCGAGGACACCGGCTTCTATGACGAAGATTACTATCCCCGTTCCACCGACGGCGATCTCGGCGTTGTCGCGGTGGGCGAGAAGCTGGTCGAGACCCTCAAAGCCCGCGGCATCGGCGCAGTGCATGACACCACCCTGCACGACTATCCGTCCTATGAAGGCTCCTACGCGCGTTCGTGGGATACCATCTGCGCCTACCGTGAGAAGTATCCCGACATCAAGGTGACGATCGACCTCCACCGCGACGCGATGACGAACGACGAGGGCGTCAAGTATAAGCCGACCTTTGAGTACGACGGCAAAAAAGCCTCCCAGATCATGATCATGGCGGGCTGTGATACCGAAGGCGGCTTTGATTTCTGGGATGAGAATCTGATCTTTGCGATGCAGCTTCACAAGCGTTGCGAGGATCTTTATCCCGGCATGACCCGACCGCTGAACTTCGGCGATTATACCTACAACATGAATTTCAACAACGGTTCTCTGCTGATTGAGGTCGGTACCGACGCGAATACGGTAGAGGAATCCTGCCGCAGCGGAGCGTACCTCGGCGAGGCGCTGGCGGATTTGTTAAAGCCTTGACAAGCGTTTTATTCATTGTCAAAAGAAAAGTGAACACGATCTCCCCGCGGATTAGTCATAATGTCGAATTAACGCCCCCGGTCTTGCAAAAAGATCGGGGCTTTGCTATAATAATCCACGTTAGAATAGGTATCGCCTTTCTTACAGGTAAGAGGTTATTATGAAGGATAATCGATTCATAAAACGCAGCATATCATTCTTACTGATACTGACGTTTCTGTTCTCTTTCGGCGCGCTGACCGTTTTTGCGGAGCCTGCCGAGGGTCAGCCGCAGGAACAGGGTCAGCAGGAGGTCGTCCCGCAGCAAACGCCGCAGGAAACACCGCAGGTGACCCCGCAGGAGGATCCCGCTCCCGAGCCGCAGGTTCAGCCCGAACAGCAGGAGCAACAGGCGCAGCAGGAGCAGCAGACCCCCGAGACGCCGCAACAGGAACAGCCGCAGGATCAGTGGTATGATTATATCTACAGCTATAACGAGGACGCCGAGTCCAACTACGAAGCGCCGGCACATCTGAACGATCTGCCGCAGGCTTCTTCGGAACAGGTCGTCGAGGCGACAGCCGTGCCGATGCCTACGGTAGCGGTTTCCGACGCATCCCTTTTCTCGGGTATCGTCACATGGCTGTGTGTCGCTTTGGGTATTGCGGTCGTTGTCGGCGTGCTGGTGTCCAAGCGCACCCGCCGACGCGGAGCGTAATATGCAGATAGGTAACGTCAAGCTCAGCGGTCATGCCGCCCTCGCGCCTATGGCGGGCGTAGCGGACAGAGCCTTCCGTGAGCTGTGTATGGAGTTCGGCGCGGGTTACTGCGTCAGCGAGATGGTCAGCTCCAAGGGCATCGCCTATCACTCTAAGAAAAGCGCCGAGTTGATGGTGATCTCTGACGCGGAACGCCCCTGCGCGGTACAGATCTTCGGCACAGAGCCCGAGACGATGGCGGACGCGGCAAGGTTCGCTTTACGGTACAGCCCCGAGGTCATCGACATCAACATGGGCTGTCCCGCACCTAAGATCGCCGGCAGCGGTTCCGGCGCGGCGCTGATGCGCGATCCCGACCTTTGCGGCAGGATCGTACATGCCGTCAGTCAAGCGGTCGATATCCCCGTGACCGTCAAGATCCGTTCAGGCTTTGACGAGGATCACATCAACGCTGTCGAGGTCGCGAAAATCGTCGAAAAGAACGGCGCGCAGGCAGTGACCGTCCACGGCAGAACGCGCAAGCAGTTCTACGCCCCTCCCGTCAACTACGATATCATCCGCGACGTCAAAAAAGCGTTGACTATTCCTGTCATCGGTAACGGCGATATCACAAGCGCCAAATCCGCCGAGCACATGCTCAGCTACACCGGCTGCGATTATATCATGGTCGGACGCGGCGCTCTGGGCAATCCGTGGGTGTTCCGTGAGATCAACGAATATTTCGATAAAGGAATTATCCTAAAGCCGCCGACGCTGGAGGAAAAATGCGACGTCCTCCTGCGACATATCGAGAAGGCGGTCGCCTATAAGGGCGAGTATGTCGGTATGCGTGAAGCTCGTAAACACACTGCCTACTATCTGAAAGGCTTCAAAAATGCCGCGAAGCTCCGCAATCTCGCGTTTTCGATGAAGACGCTCGACGATCTGAGGGAGCTGATCGATGAGATCAAAACCTGCAATTGACACAATTGCGTTGATATATAAGCAAAGTCCCTATTTGATATAATTTGGAGGTATATGATGTACAAGGACTTAATGGATTCTATCGGCTTTGTCAAGAGCTATGATGAGGAAATCGGCGACGCGATGGCGTTGGAGCTGAAGCGCCAGCAGCAGAACCTCGAGCTGATCGCCAGCGAGAACATCGTTTCTCCCGCTGTGATGGCGGCGATGGGCAGCGTGCTCACCAACAAGTATGCCGAGGGCTATCCCTCAAAGCGTTACTACGGCGGCTGCTACGCGGTCGACAAAGCTGAGGAGATCGCGCGCAAGCGTGCCTGTGAGCTGTTCGGCGCCGATCACGCGAACGTCCAGCCCCATTCCGGCTCCCAGGCGAACCAGACCGTCTATTTCGCGATGCTCGAGCCGGGCGATACCGTTATGGGCATGAGCCTTTCCGAGGGCGGTCATCTGACCCACGGTTCACCCGTCAACCTCAGCGGTAAGTATTTCAACTTTGTCAGCTACGGTGTTGATCCCGAGACCCACCGCATCGACTACGATAAGGTTCTTGAGATCGCCAAGGACTGCAAGCCGAAGATGATCGTCTGCGGCGCGTCCGCTTATCCCCGCGCGATCGACTTCAAGCGTTTTCGTGAGATCTGCGACGAGGTCGGCGCGTATCTGATGGTCGATATGGCGCATATCGCGGGCTTGGTAGCCGGCGGTCAGCACGAAAATCCCGTGCCCTACGCTGATTTTGTCACCACCACCACCCACAAGACCCTCCGCGGCCCGCGCGGCGGTATGATCCTGTGCAAGGAAGAGTACGCCAAGGCGATCGACAAGGCGCTGTTCCCCGG
>CADAUE010000126.1 GCA_902790985.1 uncultured Ruminococcus sp. | reverse complement strand
GCATGATCATCTCCACCCGTGAGAGTGAGGCTGTACGTTCTAAACTGTTAAGGCTGGGCATTTCTCAGGTATCGGGCGGCTCGCGTACCTCTGTCGGCGGCTATACCGAGAAGCTCCGTCCCCATGACACCGAACAGTTTGACGTCTCCGATCAGCGCACACTGGACGAGGTCGTCGCGTGGCTGATGGAAAACGGACACATCCCGTCCTTCTGTACCGCGTGCTATCGCGAGGGCAGGACAGGCGACCGCTTCATGTCGCTGTGCAAGTCGGGTCAGATCCTCAACTGCTGTCACCCGAACGCCTTGATGACCCTCGCCGAGTATCTTGTCGATTACGCGTCCGAGGGGACGAAGAAGATCGGCTTTGATATGATCGAAAGAGAATTGAAACGTATCCCGAAGGATAAGGTGCGCGCGATCGCGGCACAGCACATCGAGGATATCAAGAGCTCCAACCGCAGAGATTTCCGTTTCTGATTAAGATAGCAGTTAAAAGAGAACAGATAATAGTTGTGGTAAATGCTTCGCATATTGAATGATAGTATTGAACGAGCGAAGCGAGAAACATCAACTGTTATCTGTTATCTGTTATCTATTATCTGAATTCCTTGATTTTTTACAGGAGAAAAAACTATGTCATTGAACGCTACCGTATCTGCCCTGCGTCCGCATATTGCCTTTTTCGGACGCCGCAACGCGGGCAAATCCAGCGTCGTGAACGCTGTTACCAACCAAAAGCTCTCCATCGTGTCCGACACCCTCGGCACCACCACCGACCCGGTGCAAAAGGCGATGGAGCTGCTTCCTTTAGGCCCCGTCGTCATCATCGACACCCCGGGCTTTGACGATGAGGGCGCTCTCGGTGAGATGCGCGTCGCGCGTACCGGAGAAGTCCTCCGCAAGACCGATATCGCCGTCCTTGTTGTCGACGGTACGGTCGGGCTGACCGAGGCGGATGAAGCCCTGTTAAAGGAGCTGCAAGACCGCAGGCTGCCCTTTATCGTCGCGTATAACAAGAGCGATCTCTTGACCGAAAAGCCGGATTTAAAGGCGCGTGAGATCACCGTTTCCGCGCTGACAGGAGAGGGGATCGGAGAGCTGAAGGAACGTCTGGCGCGTCTGATCCGATCTGACGCTCATGATAAACCGATCGTCGCCGATCTTGTGAACGAAGGCGACGCGGTCATCCTTGTCATCCCGATCGACGAATCCGCCCCAAAGGGGCGTATTATCCTGCCGCAGCAACAGGTTCTCCGTGAGCTTTTGGATCATCACTGTACCGTCTTGTGCTGCCAGGACACGGAGCTGAAAGCGTCGCTTGCGAAGCTCAAAGAAGCGCCCGCTCTTGTTATCACAGATTCGCAGGCGTTCAAAAAGGTCGCCGCCGATACCCCCGACAGCGTCGCGATGACCTCGTTTTCCATCCTGTTCGCGCGCTACAAGGGTAATCTCGACGGACTGATCCGCGGCGCGAACGCGCTTAGATCCCTGCAAAGCGGCGACAGGGTGCTGATATCCGAGGGCTGTACCCACCATCGTCAGTGCGGCGACATCGGCACGGTGAAGCTCCCGAAGTGGCTCAAAGGCTATACGAACGCTGAGCTCCTCTGCGACTTTACCCAGGGCGGCACTTTCCCCGAGGATCTCAGCCCTTACAAGGTCATCATCCACTGCGGCGGCTGTATGCTCAATGAGAAAGAGATGCAGAACCGCCAGCGGATCGCGAAAAAGGCGGGTGTGCCTATGGTCAACTACGGTATCGCCATCGCCGAGATGAACGGCATTTTGGACAGAGCCTTACAGCCTGTTTTGAGATAGTCAGACCCTTTTTTCTATATTGTAATTTTGATTACAAAATTATAACTTGCTTCTGTACCGTGGATGGATTATAATTTCTATTGTAGAATTAAAATCAAGATGTAGTGGAGGGTGACCCATATGAAGTGTCCTTATTGCGGTTTTGAAGAAAGCAAAGTCATTGATTCGCGTCCTGCCGACGAGGGTGAGCGTATCCGTCGCCGCAGAGAGTGTCTCAAGTGCGGTAAGCGATTTACTACCCATGAGGTCATCGAGACCGTCCCGATCGTGGTCGTTAAGCGCGACAAGTCTCGCGAGGTCTTTGATCGCGACAAGCTCACCGCGGGTATCCTGCGCGCGTGTGAGAAGCGTCCCGTCTCCATCGGGCAGATCTCGAAGATCGTCGATAATATCGAAGCGAAGCTCCAAAGCTCCCTTGACCGCGAGGTCACCTCGATGAGCATCGGTGAGCTGACGATGGAAGAGCTCAAGAACGTCGACGAGGTTGCCTATGTGCGATTCGCGTCCGTCTACCGCCAGTTCAAGGATATCAACACCTTTATGGAAGAGCTGAACAAGCTCCTGCTCGAAAAATAATCGGATTTTTCAAGCGTGATACGGTCGTCACGCTTGATGAATACAGGCTTACTGTTGAAAAAAGACCCGACGATCTGTCGGGTCTTTTGTAACGCAAAAATCCCGATGCTTTTACACATCGGGATTGTTTTTTATTTAAAATAGTCATTGCGAGGGGCGCAAAGGAAAAGGTAGAGATTGCCACGTCGGAACCATGTTCCTCCTCGCAATGACAATTTGAAATGCGCCCCGTGGCAATCTCAACCGATTAAAAGGGTCAAATACCCTGCCCGAGCATAGCGAGGGTAAAGTGTCCGGCGGACACTTTAGTGCTTGCACCGGGGAAGTTTATTCTCCGCAGGTCGGTTCTTCTCTTTCGTCCTCCGAGGTGGAGGGCGCGCCGATGATGACCTTGGGGTCGATGCCCTTGCGCTCGTAGTAGTCGGACAGCGCCGCTTTGATGGCTTCCTCCGCAAGCACCGAGCAGTGTACCTTTACGGGCGGCAGACCGTCCAGCGCCTCCATGACCGCCTTATTAGTCAGTTTCAGGGCGTTGTCGATGCTCTTGCCCTTGACGAGCTCCGTCGCCATCGAGCTGGTTGCGATCGCCGCGCCGCAGCCGAAGGTCTTGAATTTAGCGTCGGTGATGGTGTCGCCGTCTATTTTCAGATACATCTTCATGATATCGCCGCAGCGGGAGTTGCCGACCTCGCCGATACCGTCGGCGTCGGGGATCTCGCCGACGTTGCGGGGATTCGCAAAGTGATCCATGACCTTTTCACTGTATGCCATTATGCTTTCCCTTCTTTCTCATTCTTCTTGATGGTCTCCCACAGGGGGCTCATATTTCTCAGATAATCGACGATGTACTTCACCCTGTCGGCGATGTAGTCGACGTCCTCTTCGGTGATATCATCGGAGAAGGACAGCCGCATGCTGCCGTGGGCGATCTCATGGGGGAGTCCGATCGCGAGCAGCACATGGCTGGGGTCGAGGCTGCCCGAGGTGCATGCCGAGCCGGACGACGAGCTGATGCCGTTCATATCGAGCATGAGCAGCAGGCTTTCGCCCTCTATGCCCTCAAAGCACATGTTGAGGTTGCCCGGCAGCCGTTGATCTCTGTCGCCGTTTAAACGTGAGCGTTCGATGGTCAGCAGATTGTCGATCAGACGGTTGCGCATGGCGGTGACATGCTCTCGGCGGTATTTCTGTCCCGCGATCGCCAGCTCCAAAGCTTTTGCGAAGCCCACAATTCCCGCGACATTCTCGGTACCCGCGCGCATGCCGCGCTCCTGGGCTCCGCCGTCGATGAGGACGGTGGGGCGGATGCCCTTGCGGATGTATAACGCGCCGCAGCCCTTAGGACCGTGGAGTTTGTGCGCTGTCATAGAGAGCAGGTCGATGTTCTGCTCCTCGACGTTGATCGGAACGTTGCCCATCGCCTGTACCGCGTCGGTGTGGAAGATCACGCCGCGCTCGCGACAGATCTTGCCGATCTCGGCGATCGGCTGGATGGTGCCGATCTCGTTGTTCGCGTACATGATCGACACGATGGCGGTATCGTCGGTGATGGCGTTCGCGACGTCCTCGGGACGGACGATGCCGTTTTCGTAGACGTCAAGATAGGTGATCTCGAAGCCCTCTTTTTTCAGCGCGTGACAGGTGTGCAGCACCGCGTGATGCTCAAACTTCGAGGTGATGATGTGGGTTTTGCCGCGCTTTTTCATGGCGCGTGCCACGCCCTTGATCGCCCAGTTATCGCTCTCGGAGCCTCCCGAGGTAAAGTAGACCTCGTTCGCGTTCTTCGCGCCGATCAGCCCGGCGATCTTCGCGCGGGAGGTTTCGACGGCTTCTTTCGCGACCGCGCCGATCTCGTACAGGCTCGACGGATTGCCGTAGACCTCGGTCAGATACGGCATCATCGCGTCCAGAACGATGGGGGAGAGAGCGGTTGTCGCTGCGTTATCCGCATATATCT
>CADAUE010000125.1 GCA_902790985.1 uncultured Ruminococcus sp. | reverse complement strand
GCAGCATCGAGCAGATCGGGGTCGAGGTCGCGACCACGATACATGACAGTCCCATCACGCGCAAAACGTGGGAGCCGATATAAGCGGAGTAACCCTTGTACAAAAGGGAGATCACGGGGTACGGGATCGCGAACAGTCCCAGACCCATCGGCAGGGTAAAGAGCATGGTCAATTTCAGAACCGTTTCGATACTCTTCTTGAGTTCCTGTTTATCGCCCTTGGCGTAGGCGGTGGTGACGTTCGGCAGCGCGGAGGTTCCGAACGCCTGGGTGATCGAGGTGACCAGCTGCATGATGGTCAGCGCGTAGCTGAAGGCGCCCATCAGATAGGTATGGACGGTGATCGGGTTCGTTGCCGTCGGGTTGACGGGCAGCATGGACTCGATCTGAGAGGCGTCAAACTGGGCGAGCAGTCCCGCGCGGTTGACGGTGGCGGTATGATAGAGAACGTTCTGCACCACCAGCGTGTCGATCGATCCCGAAAGGTTCAGCACGATCGCGGAAAGTCCGATCGGGACAGCGGTCTTGAGCAAAAGATTGAACGTTTCGCGGCGGGTACGCGCGTCGACGGAGCTTTCGAGATACTCGGAGGGTACGCTGAACTTATGCTTGATATAGTAGATCCGCAGGAACAGGAACGCGATCAAAGAACCCAGTGTGATGCCGGCGATCGCGGAAGCGACCGAATAGGCAAGCAGGGTATACATCGCGTCATACTCGGTGTCGAATTGCTGACCGAACACGGTGCCGGAAGCGGCAAACTCGTTCATGCCGATGGTCATGACGAGATACGCGAAGGTCAGACCGAGAAAGACCTTTCCCAACGCCTCCAGCACCTCGCTGACGGCGGTCGGGAACATATTGCGCTGGCCCTCATAATAGCCGCGGTAGATCGCGACCAGACAGCCGATGAAGATCGACGGCGCGAGGGTCATCATCGAATAGATGGAGTAGGGCGACTTGATGATCTGGACATAGACAAAGCTGATACCGACCATCAGTCCGAAGCATACCGCGCCCATGCCGATGAAGAAGGGCTTAGAGGTCTTGTGGATGACCGCTACGTCGCGATAACGCTTTTGGGCGATGCTCTCGGCGATCAGACGGGATACCGCGATCGGAAAGCCCGCGGTTGCCAAAGCGAACAGGGGGTTGTAGACCTCGTAGGCGTTGTTCAACAGTCCCGTACCGATACCGGCGAGCTCGTCGCCGAAGTTCGCGTACAGACGCGTCAGAAAGACCTTGTAGAACATGCCTAGGAGCTTGACGATCACCATGCTCATGGTCATGATCATCGCGCCCTTCAAAAAGGTCTGGGATGTACTTTTCTTTAAGCTGTCGTTGCTCATTCTATCGCCTCATAGAATATTTACTGAAAGAGTATTTTAGCATAGTCATGGGGATTTTTCAACCGTTTCACCTATTATTCGTTGTATTCACCATAAAATGATTTTACGCGCTCTTTGCGCTGTATCATCTCGTCAAAACGGCTGATATATTCATACGGATATTTGAAGTTGAATATGCGCTCGAGGTAATCGGAATCAACGTCGCGGAGCTTTGTGACCGCTCCCGCGCCGCAGGCAAGGATCGAATGCGTCTCCTCCATGATATAAACGTTGTAGGGACTGAAGTAGCCCCTTTTCGCCCAGCCGATGTTCTCGAGATTCGACAACATCTTGCTCTGACGGTAAAGATAATAGGGCTCATAGCCGCCCGCGGAGAGCTTGTCCTTAGCGTAAGCGAGCATCTGCGAAGTATAGCCGTGCTCCCGGACGGCGTCGGTCGAGCTGAGCCTTGCGCTCCGCTTCACGGCGAGGGTATGGACGGTCACGCTCTCGGGGTCGAGTCGGCGCACCGCTTTGATCGTGTTTTCAAAACTCTCGGGAGTATCGGATGTCAGCCCCGCGATCAGATCCATGTTGATGTTGTCAAAGCCGAGCTGTCGTGCCAAGCGGAAAGCGTCGACGGTCTGCTGCGCCGTATGTCTGCGCCCGATGGCTTCCAGCACGCTGTCGGAAAAGGTCTGGGGGTTGATGGAGATACGGGTGACGCAGTAGTTTTTCAGCGTCGTAAGCTTCTCGGCGGTCACGGTGTCGGGGCGCCCCGCTTCTACGGTGAACTCGGAGATACCGCTCAAGTCAAAGTCGGCTTCGATCTCACTGAGCAGAAGATCCAACTGTCCGGCAGTCAAGGTGGTCGGCGTACCGCCGCCGATATAGACGGATTCAAGCCGCAGATCAAGCTCCCGCGCGAGCTGCGCGGTATAGCGGATCTCGCTGAGCAAAAGCGGCAGGTACTGTTCGATCAGCTTCTTTGCCTTTTCGACCGTCTGGCTGACGAAGGAGCAGTAGTTGCACCGCGTGGGACAGAACGGGATACTGACATAGAGCGAAAAAGAACGCCTGCCGGAACGCGAAAGGATCACGCGCTGGTTCTCCCGCACCTGCATCGCGAGGGTGGTTTTTTCCTCGCTGACATAGAGGGTCTCTCGAAAATAACGCGCGGCTGCTTCTGCCCCGTCTCTGTCGCACAGTCGGGAAAAAAGCTTGATCGGGCGAACGCCTGTGAGGATGCCCCACGGCAACTCGCGGTCACAGGCTTTGCTCAGAAGCTTGTACAAAAGCTGACCCATGCGCAGCTCGTTGTCGTCGCACAAAGGGGATTCTAACGCTTCATATGTATCGTCCGTACATAATTCTACCCTGACCTTGTCGCGAACAGAGGTCAGGATATAGGGCTTTTCGAGTTGATCATATTCGTGATGTACCGCGACGTCCTCGGTAAAGAGAAAGGCGCGGCAAAGATTTTCCATCTCATAATGGAATTTGTGGTTATCGATATAAAGATTCATATTCGATGAATGGTGAACGGTAAATGGTGAACGGTAGATGGCGGGACACCCGCACCCGATTATATTACATTCCTCCAAGTAACCGTTATTGCATAAAGGGGTTGTATTTGCGTTCGTGGTCGAGGGTGGAGAACATACCGTGACCGGGATAGATCGCGCGGTCGCCCTCGATCGCCTTGATACGCGCGACGGACTTGACCATATCGCGCGGGCTGGAGGTCTCGAAATCGGTTCTGCCGATACTCTCACAGAAGATGGTATCTCCCGAGAAGATGCAGTCGTCGACGAGATAACAGCCGCTGCCGGCGGTATGGCCGGGGGTCAGGATGAAAGTGATCTCGCTCTCCCCCAGTTCGATGATATCGCCGTCGTGCAGAAGACGGTCGACGTTGAAGGCGTTGATGCGGATGTTATGGACAGAGGAGCGGTTGTAGATACCGCTTCGCAGCAGCTCCATCTCCGCTTCTGCGGCACAGACGACGGGATGATAGCGGTCGCAAAGCTCCGCCGCGCCGATCACATGGTCGTAGTGACCGTGGGTCAGCAGAAGATAATCGAGCGTGCCGCCGCGCTTGTCGATCTCGGCGATCAGCGCGTCGCTGTGGTCGCCCGGGTCGATCACGGCGCGTTTTCCGGTGGCTTCGTCCTCGAGCAGATAACAGTTCGTCTGTATCATGCCGACAACGTCGTAATTGATCTTGATCATTTTTTCAGCTCCGTTGAATCTAAGATGATGGTGACAGGACCGTCGTTCAGCAGCTCGACCTTCATATCCGCGCCGAAAACGCCCTTTTCGACCGTCTGAACGCCTGCTGTTTTTATTCTTTCACAGAAATATTCATATAATTCATTCGCTTCATCGGGTTTTGCCGCAGCAAAGAAATCGGGACGTCTGCCCTTGACGCAGTTGGCACACAGGGTAAACTGGGACACCACCAGCGCCGCCCCTCCCGTTGTCAGAACGGAAAGGTTCATTTTATCCTCGCTGTCGCTGAAAATGCGCAGGTTGGCGGCCTTTTCGGCAAGCACCTCGGCGTCGCGGCGGGTATCGCCCTCAGCGACCCCCAAAAGGATCAGCAGACCGCTGTCGATCGACGAAACACACGCTCCGTCGACAGTCACGCTCGCGCGGGTCACACGCTGTAATACGGCTTTCATGGATATCTGTCCTTTCCGTTTATACTCTGGTGATCGAGACGATGCCGTTGATCTGGGCGAGGTGCGCCATCACGGAGCGCAGATGATCCATGTTGTTAATCTCGATCGTCACGGTGACCATCGCCTGATTATCCTTGAGCTCACGTGAGTTGAGCATATGGATGAAGATGCGCATCGCGGACAGCTCGCGGGTCACGTCGGCTAAGAAGCCGGTGCGGTCGTTGCAGACGATCTCCAGGGTACTCTGGAAGCTCTCGTGGATCTCGTCGTCCCAGTGCGCCTTGACCCAGCGCTCGGGCTCTTCGCTCTCTTCAAGCTTCTCGGGAACGTTGGTGCAGTTGCGCTTATGGATGCTCACGCCGAAGCCGCGGGTGATATAGCCGATGATCTCGTCGCCCGGGAGCGGATTGCAGCAGCGGGAGAACTTGATCAGACAGTCATCCAGCCCCTCGACAGTCACGCCAGAGCCGACGTGTTTCTTGCGCTTGGAGCCGCGCTCTTCAGTGATGGGCTGAGGCTCTTCTTCGGTCTTTTTGTACTTCTTGGTATAAATCTCCTTGACGCGGGGCATGATCTTCCACAGCTGGATGCCGCCGTAGCCGATGGACGCGTA
>CADAUE010000124.1 GCA_902790985.1 uncultured Ruminococcus sp. | reverse complement strand
ATAGGCGTTCTGCGGTTTGCCGAGCTTGCTGACGGTGAAGGCGGCGTCGATCGCGTCGCTGATATAGAGCGCGGAAAAATAACGGTTCGCCATCTCCTGTGTGACGGAAACGGTCTTGTTGTCCTGCGCTTCTTTGGAGATACCGGAGAGATCCATGCTGTCAAAGTCAGCGCTGAAAATTCTATCAAAGAATAATAGCTTGACATGAGGCTGATCTTTCAACTGTTGTCTGATTGCGCCGAGCTGTTCATCCATCACGGTGAAAAGCTCCATTTCGGCATATTTTTCGATGGTGTCGTCCGATTTGATATTCGATAAAAGAACAATGATCATCAACTCGGCGTTGCGGCTTTTGCAGAAGTCGACGGCGATCTTCAGATCGTTCGGATCATAATCCTCCGCTTCCAGCACATACCACATGCGCGAAAAGCTGCCGTGGGATTGCTCGGCGGTGGGGTAGAGGGGCGCATCAACTCCGAGCTGAGCGGTGGTCGCGCGAAGATATTCGCACACCCTGGGCGTGCCGATCAGCACAAGATCGTCCTGTATCAGATCCTTGCTTTTGATGTAGCGGATGCTCTGGTATATTTCGTTTTTGATGACGCTTTCTATCATAAAAACCTCGGATTCAGAAAAAGGGACGGAGTTGTTCCATCCCTATTCTCTGTGTTATTTTTTCTTCTTTTTTGCCTTTGCCTTCGCGATGTCTTCTTCCTTATACTTGGTATACATCGCGTAGGCTTCCTTGACGTCGCCGTCATACATCAGCTGACCTTTGCGCAGGTACAGCGCGCGTTGGCAAATCTCGGCGACGGACTCGGGGTTATGGCTGACATACAGCACGGTAGTGCCGCTGTTGATGATGTCGTTGATCTTGTCCTTACACTTGCGCTTGAAGCTTGCGTCACCGACGGATAACGCCTCGTCGACAACGAGGATGTCGGGGTCGATGTTGACGTTGATCGCAAATCCCAGACGCATTTTCATACCGCTGGAATAGGTACGGACAGGCTGGTCGATGTAATCACCCAGCTGAGCGAAGTCGATGATCCGTTCTTCGATCTCTTTGATATAGGCGTCCTTCAGACCGAGGATATAGCCTTTGAGGTAGATGTTCTCGCGGCCGGTCATCTCGGTGGAGAAGCCCGCGGTCAGTTCGAGGAGCGCGGCGACCTTGCCGTTGACCGTAACCTCGCCCTCAGAGGGGAAGGCGACGCCTGTGATCATCTTGAGGATGGTCGACTTGCCCGCGCCGTTGTCGCCGATGATACCGATCGATTCGCCGCGGTGAACGTCGAAGGTGACGTTCTTCAGCGCTTTGTTGATCTTGGCGTTACGGGGCTTGAAAAACAGCGCGCGGAAACGCTCACGGTCGCTTTTATACAGGGTATATTCTTTGGATACGTTATTGAAAGAGATAATTGCTTCCTGTGCCATGGTTACCTCCTTACAGTACGTCGGGCAGTCTCTTGCGCAGACGGTTGTAGTTGAAGATGCCCAGCGCAGTGATGACCACAAGCTCAACCAAAAAGACGATCAGCTCGGTTTTGTACTCCCAGAACCAGCGATTGTAGAGGAAACAGTTGCGGTAGCCGTTGGCAAAGAAGTTGATCGGGTTGAGGAGCATGGCATGTCTGAGCCAGTCGGGAACGGGTTCTTTGCCGACGAGCAGGTAGGAATCGTAGATGATACCCGACAGCCAGAAGATACCGGACATGATGGATACGATCATGTTCTCAAAGTCGCGGGAAAATGCCGACATCGGCGCGGTGCTCCAAGACAGCACCAGGAAGAAGATGAACATCAGCGGCATATAGAACAGGATCTGCAGGTTATAGAGACTGGGCGCGATACCGCCTGTGACAGCCGCTTCCATGCCGGGCAGCTTGAAGGTGCCGCCGACAAAGGTGACGTAGATGTACATCAAGCCCAGAAGAAAGATGTGGACATACAGTCGCGCGACGGAGGTATAGGTCATGATGGTGGATACGGGAAAGCTGACCTTGTTGACGAACTGGCGGTTGATACGGATCGACTTCGCACCCTCTACGATGCTCTCGTTGATGAAGAACCACGGGATGAAGCCGATGAGCATGAACAGAAAACGGCTGTACTCGAAGGTACCGCCCGCCTTGCCCAGCTCGGGGAAGATCACCTTGACGTTGCCGGCGCTTTTCAGACCGACTTCAAACGCGAACCAGTACACGAACAAGGTAAACAGGGGCTTGACGACCGACCAGAGCGGTCCGATGACGGCGCCCTTGTACTTTTTGATCAGCTCGTTTTTGGCGAGCATAAGGATCTGCTTGCCGAAGCCCTTATGTTCTTTAGCTATCTGGAACATTATCATTCTCCTTTACGGCGTCATGATGGGGACTTTGCCTGCTGATGCGCAGCCTTGAGCGGTTTTGACAAGGCTGTGCATATGACGCCACATAGATACTAATATTATATCTTACCTGCGGAAAAAGTCAATATAAGATGATTCTATATAAATGAAGAATTTACGCGATTATTTTAGTGAAAATTTTTGATTGTTTTTTTCGTGATTTATTGACAAAAATACGCTGTGCAGATATAATTTGTTATTGTACGCACACCTTGCTGTATTGCAGTAAAGTGTAAAAGCGGTAGTTCCGCCAAGGGTTTGCAGAAGGCGGTTCTAAAATAAGGAGGTTAGATAGTTGAAGCAAAATGCAGTCGTATCCTTGAAGGATATCAATTTCAAGTATTCGAACGAGGTGATATTGAACAATATCAGTCTCGACATTTTCGACAAAGAGTTCGTTACCCTGCTGGGCCCCTCGGGCTGCGGCAAGACGACGACCCTGCGCATTATCGCGGGCTTTGAAACGCCCCAGAGCGGTGAGGTGTACTTTGAGGGCAAGAAGATCAATGATCTTCCGCCGCATAAACGAAACGTTAATACAGTCTTTCAGAAGTACGCGCTGTTCCCGCACTTGAATGTATTTGATAACGTAGCCTTCGGTCTAAAGCTGAAGAAGTTGTCGAAATCCGAAATCGAGCGAAAGGTCAAAGAAATGCTGGCGATCGTGGACCTCAAGGGCTATGAGAAACGCCCTGTCAAGAGTCTGTCCGGCGGTCAGCAGCAGCGTGTCGCCATCGCGCGCGCACTGGTTTGTGATCCGAAGGTCGTTTTGCTCGACGAGCCGCTCGGCGCGCTCGACTTGAAGCTGAGAAAGGACATGCAGATCGAATTAAAGCAGCTTCAACAAAAAACCCGGAAAACCTTTGTATATGTTACCCATGACCAGGAAGAAGCGCTGACGATGTCCGATCGCGTCTGTGTCATGAACAACGGCGTGATCGCTCAGGTCGGTACGCCCGAAGACATCTATAACGAGCCCGCCAACGCCTTTGTCGCCGACTTCATCGGCGAGGCGAATATCATCAACGGCATCATGCTCGAGGACCGCAAGGTGCGGCTCCTCGGCGTGGAGCTGGACTGTGTTGACAAGGGCTTTGAGAAGAACAAGCCCGTCGACGTTGTCATCCGTCCCGAGGATATCGAGGTGGTCGAGCCCGATCAGGCTCAGCTCAACGGCGTGGTCGAGGACGTCGTCTTCAAGGGCGTGCACTTCGAGATGTCGGTGCGCTGCAACAACTGCCATTGGCTGATCCACTCTACCGTTTCGCAGAAGGTGGGGGATACCATCGGTATGCGCGTCGATCCCTTTAACATCCATATCATGGATAAGATGTTCTTAAACCCCACGAATGATATCGTTACGGAGGTTTATTATTCTGATAAAGAAAATAACACAACGACGATCCTTTTAGAGGACTGTGAGATCACGATCCCCGACGTCTATTATGAGGAAGGAAAGAAGATCAAGATCTGTCTGCCGCCCGAGGCGCTCTACATCGCGGGCGACGGCGTCGGTCACCTCGACGAGGTGTATATCGAGTCGGTCATTTGGAAGGGTGAGCATAACGAGATCATCCTCGAGTCCGACGAGAGAAAGTGGATCATGCAGAGCGATATCGACGAGCAGGTGGCGACCTATGTGCCGCTCTGCTTCGACTTTAGCAAGGCTGAGATCAGCGAGGTAACGGCAGATGAAAAGTAAACGTCCCGCTATCCCGTATATCGGCTGGATGCTGGTGTTCACCATCGTGCCGCTGATCATGGTGGTCTACTTCGCCTTTACCGATACAGAGGGTCATTTTTCGCTGGAATCCTTCCAAAATGCTTCGGTATACAGCGAGGTTTTCCTTTACTCGCTGTGGATCGCGCTGATCTCGACGCTCATCTGTCTGGTGCTGGCGTACCCGCTGGCTTACTCGATCTCACGCGCTTCCGAGCGCGCTCAGAGCATGATCATCATGTTCTTGATGGTGCCGATGTGGATGAACTTTTTGCTCCGTATCTACGCGTGGGTGCTGATATTGCAGAACTACGGCCCACTTGACATGATCTTGAACTTATTCGGAATCGACGTGACCCTGATCGGTAACTCCGGCGCGGTCATCGTGGGCATGGTCTACGAGTTCCTTCCCTTCATGGTCCTGCCCCTGCATACCGTTATGAGCAAGATCGATCCGTCGCTGATCGAAGCGGCGCAGGATCTGGGATGCAACGGCTTCCATGTCTTTCGCAAGGTGGTCTTTCCGCTGTCCGTGCCCGGTATCATCTCGGGCGTGACGATGGT
>CADAUE010000123.1 GCA_902790985.1 uncultured Ruminococcus sp. | reverse complement strand
CGCAGGATCTGTGTGATGTTCGAGAGCATTGTCAACGGTCTCATCAAGACCGGTACGACCGACGCCGCTATCGTTACTCACGGCGGAGTGATGAATATCCTGTTGGCTGTCTACGGCTTGCCGCAGGCGAAGCCCTTTGACTGGGCTTGTGATTGCGGATACGGCTACTCTATGTGTATCACGCCGATGTTATGGATGCGCGATAAGGTGGCGGAGGTTTATGACAGGATCCCTAAAGAGAGGGAAGAGGACGAGGAATGATCTTGTTTATGAAATTTTATCAAAGATAAATTTCATAAATCCGTAATTTTCGACAATATATTATTGTATTTTGCAGGATGATGTGCTAAAATGAAAGAGATTACGGAGTGTGATAGATATGTTATCGAACTTACTCGTCCGCATCGATCTGTCCCGCAAGGATTTTTCCAAAGGACAGCGTAAGATCGCGGATTATATAGAAGAGCATTATGATACCGCCGCGTTTATGACTGCCGCGAAGCTCGGCGAGGTCGTCGGTGTTTCGGAGAGTACCGTGGTACGCTTTGCGACCCAGATCGGCTATGACGGTTTCCCGTATCTGCAAAAGGCGATGCAAGAGATGATCCGTGATAAGCTGAATTCGATCCAGCGTATCGAGGTCACGACAGGGCGTATCGGCGATGCGGACGTCGTAGAAAGTGTATTGAACCAGGATATCGACAAGATCCGCCGTACAATCGACGAGGTCTCGCGCGAGGATTTCAAGAAGTCCGTCAGCGCGATCATCAACGCGCGCAATATCTATGTATTCGGCGTCAAATCCGCTTCTTATATCGCTAATTTCCTGGCGTATTACTTGGATCTGATCTTCGGCAACGTGCATTTTCTCAATTCGACTTCTAAGACTACGACCTATGAAAAGCTCTTCCGTGTAACGGACGAGGATGTGATGATCGGCATCAGCTTTCCTCGTTATTCTCAAATGGCAGTCGACGCGATGAGCTTTGCTCATGACAGAGGCGCCGAGGTCATCGCAATCACCGACAGCATGGTCGCGCCGGTGGTCAAGGATGCCGACGAGGTGCTTTTGGCGCGTTCGGATATCGCTTCTGTCGTAGATACGCTGGTAGCGCCTTTGAGCTTGATCAACGCGCTGTTGGTCGCGATCGTGATCGAGCGAAAAGATGATATCAAAAATACATTCTCTAATCTTGAAAAGGTATGGCAGGAGCAAAAAGTCTATGCCGTCAACAGATTGGAAGAATCAGTGAAGGATAATGAAAATGCCTGACAGAAAGGTTTTGGTGATCGGTGCGGGCCCTGCCGGCATGATGGCTGCGGCTGCCGCGGCAGAAAACGGCGCTCAGGTTGCGATACTGGAAAAGAATCAGCGTGTAGGTCGCAAGCTGGCGATCACCGGTAAGGGTCGCTGTAACATCACAAATTACTGTGATACTGCCGATTTTATTGCCCATGTTACCGCAAACCCGCGTTTTTTGTACAGCGCGATCAACCGATTCAGCTGTTATGATACGGTCGCTTTTTTTGAAGAAAGAGGTCTTGCGACAAAGATCGAACGCGGTAACCGTGTGTTTCCGGTATCCGATAAAGCGACTGACGTTGTTGATACCCTGTATGATTACCTGTCGGAGTTGGGCGTTGAGATCTATCATAAAGAGGTAAAAGGTCTTATCATCGAGAGCGGTTCCGTCAAAGGCGTTCGTCTGGATGACCGCGAGATGTACGCGGATAAAGTCATCGTTACCTGCGGCGGTATGTCGTACCGCGCGACCGGCTCGACCGGCGACGGCTATACCTTTGCGAAAGCTGCCGGTCATACGATCACGCCGCTGCTGCCGTCTTTGGTCCCTCTGACAGCGGACGATCGAGATATACCCGAATTGCAGGGATTATCTTTGAAAAACATCCGTCTGACGGTAACAGATACCGTGACGGAAAAGGCTGTATTCAGCGAAACGGGAGAGATGTTGTTCACACATTTCGGGATCTCGGGGCCGCTGGTCCTGTCCGCAAGCGCTCATATGCGCGACATGTCTCCCGGACGTTATGTCGCGATAATCGATATGAAGCCCGCTCTTGATACCGAAACGCTGGACAAGCGTATACTGAGAGATTTTTCGGGATTCGTGAACAAGGATCTTATCAACGCGATGACTAAGCTTCTTCCGAAGAAGCTGATCCCTGTTGTCATCAACCGCGCGAAGATCGATCCGCATATCAAGTGTCATACTCTGACCGCTGAACAGCGGCGCGCTCTTCTTGATCAGATCAAGGAGTTTTCCGTACACATCCATTCTTTCCGTCCGATCAATGAAGCGATCGTGACCCACGGCGGCGTAGACGTCAAGGATATCGATCCTCGCACGATGGAAAGTAAACTGGTAAACGGTTTGTACTTCGCGGGAGAGGTTCTGGATGTCGACGCGTATACCGGCGGTTTTAATTTGCAGATCGCCTATGCTACCGGCAGACTTGCCGGTGCATCCGCCTCAGTCCCTACATGATAATAATGTAATTGCGAGGGCTTATATGCCCGTGGCAATCTCAAGCGATTATTACTATATATAAGGAGAATGATTATGTCTGTTGCTATCGCGATTGACGGCCCTGCGGGAGCGGGTAAGTCAACGATCGCTCGCCTTGCTGCGAAAGAGCTTGGCTTTATTTATGTAGATACCGGCGCGCTGTACCGCGCGATCGGCCTTGCCGCTTCACGCAGAGGTTATACCGCCGATGAAAAAGAGGCTGTCGTCACTCTGCTTGATGAGATCAAGGTGGAATTGGCTTTCAACGAGAAACAAGAGCAGATCGTCCTGCTTGACGGCGAGGACGTCAGCGGCTTGATCCGCACGCCTGAGATCTCGATGATGGCGTCAGCGGTATCCGCGATCCCCGCAGTCAGAGCGTTTTTGCTCGATCTGCAGCGCGATATGGCGCATACCGAGAATGTCATCATGGACGGCAGAGATATCGGCACAGTCGTATTGCCCGACGCAAAGGTCAAGATCTTCCTGTCGGCTTCTCCCGAGTGCAGAGCGCGCCGCCGTTATGACGAGCTGATCGAAAAAGGCATGGACGTCAAATACGAGGACATTTTGAACGATGTGATCGCCCGTGACTATGCCGATTCGCACCGCGATATCGCACCTCTGAAACCTGCCGAGGGAGCGATCATCGTCGATACTTCGGACGAAGATCTCGAAACCTCTGTCAATAAACTGCTGACGATCATGAGGGAACAACTATGAAACGCAATTATTTTTACCGCTTTTGGAGAGTTTTTTTAAAACCGTTCTTTTTTTTGAGATATCGCATGAAATATGTCGGCGTTGAGAATGTGCCGGAATCCGGCGCGTATATTCTTGCGCCTAATCATCGCCGCGCTGTCGACCCGATCATTCTGGGAATGGGGCTGAAGCGTGAAGTCCAGTTCATGGCTAAAGAAGAACTTTTTCAAAACAAGTTTGTCGGCGCGTTCCTCAGAAAACTCGGCGCCTTTCCTATCGGCAGAGGTAAGGCGGACACCGGCTCGATCCGTCATTTTGAGAATTCTCTTGAACAGGGGAATTTGATCGGTATCTTCATCGAGGGAACAAGAGCAAAGGATGATAACTTTTTGCCGACGAAAAACGGCGTCAGCCTGATCGCGTGGGATACCAAGACCCCTGTGATCCCTGTGTGTCATACAACGATCAACAACCGCCTGGTCATGCACTACGGCAAGCCCCTCTCGCTGGAGGAAATGGGCTTCGAAAAGGGCGGAGCGAGAGAATTCCGCAACGCCAGCCGCACGATCATGGATCACATCAAGGCGCTCCGTGAAGAGGACCTTGCCGCCGCAGAGGCAAAAAAGAATGGCTGAGATCACTGTCGCGAGATCCGCGGGTTTTTGCTTCGGCGTCAACCGTGCCGTGAAGATCGCTTTTGATGTTGCCGACGGAAAAAAAGGCGGCTGTACCTTGGGACCCATCATCCATAATAAAGAGATGGTGAGAGAGCTAAGTGACAAAGGCGTTGTTTCCGTCGATTCGATCGAAGAGATCGACGGCCGTCAGCCTGTCATCATCCGCTCACACGGCGTGAAGCGATCGGTGTATGAAAAGCTTTCCGAGATGGGGCTGGAGTATATCGACGCTACCTGCCCGTTCGTTTCTAAGATCCACCGCATCGTTTATGAGATGAGCAGCAAGGGATACACGATACTGATCGCAGGAGATGAGGATCACCCCGAGGTGCAGGGTATCTTATCCAACTGTGTCAGTCAATATTATATTTTTCAGAATGAAGCGGATCTGGAAAAAATCGCAAGAATAATTCTCGAAGAGAATAATAACAGCATTTGTGTGGTTGCTCAGACAACTTTTAATGAAAAAATATGGCAAAAATGTTTAAAAATTTTGAAAAAACTATATACAAATGCTAAAATTTTTGATACAATATGTAATGCTACGTCTAAGAGACAGGCTGAGGCGCATACCTTGTCACAGCAAAGCGACTGTATGATCGTGATCGGCGATCGCTCCAGTTCGAATACAAATAAGCTGTATTCTATTTGTAAGAACAACTGTGAACGCACCTATCTGATCGAGACCGCCGCGGAGCTGGAACGGGGGATGTATGCCGACGCTCAGTCGATCGGCGTAACAGCCGGCGCTTCTACACCGGAAAGGATTATAAAGGAGGTACTGGATACAATGAGTGAAAACACTACATCCAGCGTAAACGAAACTGAGAACTTTGAGGAGATGTTAGAAGAATCTCTGAAG